>SYLK01000710.1 GCA_005809115.1 Planctomyces sp.
CGGCCGCCGCTGCCACGGACAACAGACAAGCACTGGCGACGGGCAGAAACCAGCGCAGCCGGAGCCTGACCCGACACGCGGAAAACCTCGGCAATCTGCTGCAAAACGCAAGGGTCACTCGACTGACTCCCGGTAAGAACGCCGAGCCACAAGCGGGAATCCGGCCAGAACCGCAGCCTCAGTTCGCCTTAGGAAGGGCAAACGGATCCTGGGCGATCGGTTTCACGATCGTTCCGGTGCGGATCAGGCTGACCGGCACCCAGCGGCGGACGGAAGTACCGTCTTCGACCACACGAATCTTCTTGAGGTTCAGCCGGAACTTGCGTTTTGTGATACCTGTGGTCTTTCGGCCGTTCCCTCCAAGGTATTTGGCCTTCCCGCGTTCGCATTTCTTGACACCGTTGCCAGGCTTTCTGTCACCGTACAGGGCAATCTGGGCAGCGCGTTTGATGCGTTTGTTTT
The DNA here is from genome assembly GCA_005809115.1 of Planctomyces sp. Taxonomy (GTDB): domain Bacteria; phylum Planctomycetota; class Planctomycetia; order Planctomycetales; family Planctomycetaceae; genus F1-80-MAGs062. Next base: position 463 of record SYLK01000710.1, read on the forward strand.
TCTTGAGGGTGCTCATGAGATCAACTGATTATCTGATGTTTTCAATCCGGGAATACGGCCGGCAACAGTCCGGCTGAATTGCGGCAGACGCTGCACATCCGCAACCGGATGCCGTTACGCCAGACTCACCGCCAACAGACAATAACCGGAAATCCGAAAGACATCAACTGGTTTCGCCGCTTTCCGGAATCCCCGGATCGGCCATCAGCCGGCAAAAAAAATGCGAGGCAGTCGGAACTGCCTCGCCAGACAACGATTCCGGATCTGGCATTCCGCACATGTCAGAGTTTGCCGTCGGTCCGGTGAAGTCTTCAGATCAGCTACTTTGCGGCTTCATTGGTGCCGGGGAGCTCATTCGCCTTGATCAGATCGCCAAAGGTCTTGCCTTTCGTTGCGCTGTCAAGCTTCTCGGCCTTCGTGAAGGCCTCTTTGATCTTGGCTTCGTCGGTTTCGTTCTTCTTTTCCAGTCCTTTGCCGAAGCCTGCGCCGTAATTGTTGCGAACTTTCTTTTCCTTTTCAGGATGGCACAGAGCACATGTCAGCTTGCCGTCCGTACCATGTTTCTTGGCAAGTTCCGGATAAAGCGAATCGGCGGCAGCTTTGTATTTCGGACGCGCCACGACTTCCCCGCCCGTGGACAACACCAGCGAAACCACGACCGCGCCGGAGAAGACCAGACGCACCACACTCTTCATCGTCAGCATGCAAAACACCTCCAAAAGTCTGTTTGTTGAGCTCGACCACCGCAATCCGGGGGCGTGACCATTCTTCGGCACGTCGGCGGAAGATTCAATGGTCAATCCAAACACGAACCAAACTCCACTTTTAGCCACTCCATACACCGTCTGTCAATCGAATCAAACGGGAATGCCCACCCCGTTAACGGAATCATCCCAGACCTCCGTGTCTTCGCATTTGCACTCAGTGGTCGCCGAGCAATTGCCTTCCGTGCTCAGCAGGCTTTGGAGATGTGGTTTTCTTCAGAAGATTCCTGCCCATCAGTCACGGGTCGCGGGGGCCTGGGCAAAAAAAATCGCTGCAACTGGTCGTGAGGACCAGGCAGCGAGCTGCTGAGTCGGGTGGTGGCGTCGGGTCTGGGCGTGCGGAGACACGTCAGTCGGAAGTCGAACCGAATTCGATACTCCCGATCAGCAGGAACTCGGCGAGCTTCAGTTCAGGGGAAGTGCGGTTGACCGATTTTCATCGGTCGGATTCTTGCTTCCGAAGTTGCACAGTTCTTCCCGCACAATATTCATGTCCTTCGGCGCCTCAATACCGATTCTGACGGAATTTGGGCCGATCCGAACAATCGTGATTGTGATGTCGTCGCCAATCAGAATTCGCTCGCTCGTCTTTCTGGAAAGCACCAGCATGCCACTCTCTCCCTGCTCCTGAATCATTGGCCGTCCCTGCTCTCAAAAATAACTGCCCACACCAGGCCGCAAATCGGCAATTCCCGCCGCAGCGGATCGATGAACGGCACAGCGGAAACCGCCATCACTTTGACTGCGACATCAGAACGATAACACTGGCAATACCCGCTGCCAACCCCAATTGCATGAAAACCCTGGGCGGTTGCCCAAAAATCTGGCGGCTGCATTCGGTGGCCTGGTGCCTGTTTTTCGGGCAGCTCATTTTTTGGGCAGTGGTTGTGCGGGGCGGCCATGACGCCGCCGGTTTGCCGCTGGACTGCTGCTGATCGTCGTTCGTGGCGCGAGCCGGGTCCGCCCGAGGAGCTGCGCCGTGACGCGAATGGCCCGGTCTGCCGGTCTGCAGCGCTGGCGACGGGATTCAGGTCCGCCGCACAAGTTCGCCGTGCAGGAACTGCAGCGCCTGACGGACGGCATCAACCTGCCGCCGGCGGCGGACTGCAGGCGGGACGGTCACGACCGCCGCGGGGGGCGGACAAGCGTCCGGCGATTCGCAGCTGAGCTGCAGTCGGGTGGCAGTGACCGCGCCGCCGCGGACTGCCACCGCACACCATGCCACTCCGTCCAGCTCGCGCGGCGCTTCGGGGCCAAGGTGTCCGGTGATGCTGAGAGCAACAGAGGCGTGTGGGGTGAAGGCCAGCACCCGGCTGGCCATCTCTTCCGCAACTTCACGGCTGACCGGTCCGGGATCGTCCAGCAGGCTCCGGCTGACCCCCAGCCAGGCCGCCTTGGTTTCGACCTGATAGACGACAGCAGAACCGGCGAGCACAGCCGAGACGCCGGGGATTCGGCCAAGGGTTGCCGCAATGAGTCCGGCCGTGCAGCTTTCGGCAAGCACCAGGGTCTGTGACGTGTGCTGCAGGACTTGCTGCACCTGGATGGCGATCGCATCCGATTCGTCAGGCAGTTGCTTAATCGCGGGAATTCCGGGACCGGGCAGAGGTGTTTCAGGACCTGGGCGCATCGGCAGCGGAGCGTCGGGCGGCAAGTTCGAACTCATAGTCGCTCGGATAGTCCATGTCTCTGAGGATTTCGCCGCCGCTGACAGCCAGCTGAATGACCTGATCCGGATGGGCACTCAGGAGGCCGCGCAGGCCTTCGTTATCAAATCGGAGCAGGACATCCTGGCGAAAATGGTGACTGAACAGCAGCGGGTGCCCGCGTTTTCCGGCAAACGCCGGGACCACGATCACGCCGCGATCATGCCTGGACCTGCGAAATTCAGCAATGACGGCCGCCACGACCTCGGGGCGAATCGACGGCTGATCGCCCAGCGCGATCAGCCAGGCCTGCGTGTCTGGCGCCGAAGCGCGCAGCCCGCAGCGGATGGAAGACAGCATGCCGGCGAGATAATCCGGGTTCACGGCAGGTCGGACGGCTGTATTCCGCAGCACCGCGGCAACCCGGTCACTGAGATGTCCGGTGACCACGACAATTTCGTCAGCGCCACCGCAGTGCAGCACTTCCACGATATGCTCGAGAACCGTGACCTTGCCAAAGGGCAGCAGAACTTTCTGCGTTCCCATGCGACGACTCTCACCGGCCGCCAGAATGACCGCAGTAACAGCAGGGAGTTGATCTTTTTTGCAATCGCGGTTGTCGTGGGCTTGCAGTGAACGTCTCCATCGGATGAGAATACGCCCGGAATGGTCCGGTCATCCCCGATGAGGATGGCCCGGTCAGACCGCGGCTATCCCGCGGTCACCCCGACAGCTTTGCCGACAGATCAGGATTCCGGCCGACACGGCATGGAATCATCCGCCGTCAAGAATTTGAACTCAGGTAAGCCCATGCATGACTTTGATTACGAAGCGCCGACGACACTCAGTGACGCAGTCGCATTCATGGCACGTCACAGTGGCGGTGTCAAGCCGATGGCCGGTGGAACCGACCTGATTGATCAGATGCGGGTCGGTGTCCTGACACCGGGAACTCTGCTGGATGTGAAGAAGATTCGTGAGCTGAACGCTGTGCAGTGCGACGCCACGGGCCTGGCGCTGGGTGCGGCCGTGCCCTGTTACCGGATTTATGGCGATCGGTCGATCGTTCAAAAGTATTCAGCCCTCGCGGACAGCTGTCAGATCATTGGTGGGATTCAGATTCAGAGTCGCGCCAGTGTGGGCGGGAATCTCTGCAATTCCGGTCCGGCGGCGGATTCCACGCCAAGCCTGATCGCCCTGGAGGCGGTCTGCGTGATTGCGGGACCGCAGGGGCGACGAGAAGTCCCGGTGGAAGCGTTCTGCACGGGCCCGGGTAAAAACGTCCTGAAACCCGGTGAGCTGCTGGTCGAGCTGCGATTTCCGCCCAGGCCGACCGACAGTGGGTCGCATTATCGTCGCTTCATTCCGCGGAATGAGATGGATATCGCTGTGGTGGGCGTGGCAGCGTCGGTACAGCTGGATCGTGATCGCACGCATTTTGTATCAGCCCGCATTGCACTGGGGGCCGTAGCGCCGACACCTCTGCTGGCGGCAGATGCCGGGGCTGTCCTGGCCGGACAGCCCGTCGGAGACGAAGCAATCAGTCGCGCGGCTGAAGCGGCTCGTGCCGTCGTATCGCCGATCACGGATATGCGGGGAACTCGGGAATTCCGCATCCACCTGACCGGAGTCCTGACGCGGCGCGTCCTGAACGCTGCGGTGGCCAGGGCTCGCGGCGAGCAGGTGGACTGCAGACCCGGACATTGATCAGCACACCGATTCGCGGACACCGATCAGAGGCCGGACGCATCCGCACTGGCTGTGATGCCGGAGATCTCCGACCCACAGAACGATTCAGGAAGATTCAGTACGATTCCGGAAGACAGAGTGAAGCGAACAGGTTGTGCTTCCCGGTCAGGGCTCAACAGACGCGGAGCCGCACGCCGAACAGACTCAGGACTCAGATTTACGTAATCATCAGTGGAGTGATTCATGTCGAAGAAGCGAGTTGTCACCTCAACCATCAATGACAACGTCGTGGAGTTCCTGTGTGAACCACGGCAGACGCTGCTGGAGGTGCTGCGGACGACCCTGAATCTGACCGGCACCAAGGAAGGATGCGCAAACGGCAACTGTGGCGCCTGTACCGTGCTGATGGACGGTCGGCCGGTGGTCAGCTGCCTGGTGCTGGCGGTGGAAGCCGAAGGGCGAAACGTGCGCACGATCGAGGGAGTAGCGCAGGGTTCGCATCTGGACGAGGTCCAGAAGGCCTTCCTTGAAGGTGCCGCCCTGCAGTGCGGGATCTGTACTCCAGGGTTCATCATGCAGACCGAAGCACTGCTGGCCGAGAATCCGGACCCGACGGAAGATGACGTGCGTTTCTTTCTGGCAGGAAATCTCTGCCGGTGTACGGGGTATGACAAGATCGTGCGCGCCGTGCTGACAGCCGCCGCGGCCCGTCGCACCTCAGCGTCCTGAACTGAATGGCAGCGTCCTGAACCGGACATCCTGAGAACACTTTTGAACTGCAGGGAGAAATTCTGATGAGCACGCTCAGCAATCCTCGGAAATACAAGGTGATCGGCACTCGTCCAGTCCGTCACGACGGCGTGGACAAGGTGACGGGGCGCGCCAGATACGGCGCGGACATGAAGCTGCCGGGCATGCTGAGTGGTGCCATTTTGCGCAGCCCGCATGCTCATGCCCGAATCCTGAAGATCGACACGTCAAAGGCCGCTGCTCTGCCAGGCGTGCGAGCCATCGTAACGTCAGCCGATATGCCGGACCAGGCCAGCCGCACGGTTGAACTTGGCGAAGGTGCGGCCTACATGCCACATCTCAGCGCCAATATCCTGGCTCGCGATCGCGTGCATTACAAAGGGCACGCTGTGGCCGCCGTGGCGGCCGACAATATTCATATCGCACAGCAGGCCGCAAGACTGATCGAAGTCCAGTACGAGCCGCTGCCGGCAGTGCTGGATGTGCGGCGGGCGATGGCACCGGACGCCCCCGTGCTGAACGACGACGTCGTCACGGAATGCCTGGGATCGCACCCGGGAGAACAGCGCGGGGCCGGTCCCACAAATGTGGCACGCCATTTTCAGTTCGCGAAGGGTGACGTGGCTCAGGGTTTCGCTGCAGCGGACATCATTGTCGAGCTGGAATTTGATACGACGATGGTGCATCAGGGCTACATCGAGCCGCACAATGCCACCGTGTTCTGGAACATCGACGGCAAGGTCACGGTCTGGATGAGCACCCAGGGATCGTTTTCCGTTCAGCTCCAGATGTCAGAACTCCTGCGAATCCCGGTCTCCAGCGTCAAGGTTGTCCCGATGGAGATCGGCGGGGGATTCGGCGGCAAGATCTCGGTCTATCTGCCGCCGGTGGCAGCGCTGCTGTCAAAGAAGTCCGGCCAGCCGGTGCAGATCCTGATGACACGCGATGCTGTGTTTGAGGCGACCGGACCGACGCCCGGGTCGCATATTCGGGTGAAGCTCGGCATGAAGAAGGACGGGACACTGGTCGCCGGTGACGCCTGGATCGCGTTTGAAGCGGGTGCCTTTCCCGGTTCACCGATTGCGCCGGGTTGTATGTGCATCTTCGCCTGCTACGACATTCCCCACGCGCATGTGGAAGGCTTCGACGTCTGCGTCAACAAGCCCCGGACCAATGCCTATCGCGCTCCCGGTTCCACTCAGGTCGCATTTGCCGTGGAATCTGTCGTGGATGAACTCTGCCGAAAAATCGGCATGGATCCGGCAGAATTTCGGCTCCGCAATGGCGCCCGGGAAGGAACGCGACGCGTCGATGGTCCTGTCTTCGCGCGGGTGGGGATGCTGGAGACCGTTCAGGCCATCAAGAACAGTGACCATTATCGTTCTCCGAAACCCGGCAAAGATCGGGGACGCGGTATCGCTTCCGGGTTCTGGTTCAATGTCGGCATGAAGTCGTCCGTGACAGCCACTGTCAATGCCGATGGTACCGTGGCCCTGATTGAAGGCTGTCCGGACATCGGCGGAACCAGAACCAGCATCGCGATGCAGCTCGCCGAAACGCTCGGCATCACGGCGGAAGAGGTCATTCCCAGCGTCGTGGACACCGGAAGTGTCGGATACAGCGATGTGACCGGCGGCAGCCGCATCACGTTCGCCACCGGAATCGCCGCCGTTGAAGCGGCCCGCGACATTCAGCGGCAACTGGTGCAGCGAGCAGCCCTGATCTGGGATGTCGCTCCGGAAACGGTACGCTACGAAGACGGACATGTCGTGGGGCCAGCTACGAACCGCCTGTCATTCCGCGAAATCGCCGGCCGGATTCACTCATCCGGTGGTCCGGTGATCGGCAGCGGAACCTCCAGTGCTGCCAACCAGGCCGGTGCCTTTGGGGCTCACTGCGTGGACGTCGAAATCGACCGAGAAACCGGCAAGGTGACCATCCTGCGTTACACGATTGCTCAGGACGTCGGCACCGCCATCCACCCCAGCTACGTGGAAGGCCAGCTGCAGGGCGGTGTGGTTCAGGGGATCGGGTGGGCGCTGAACGAAGAATACTGGTACAACGACCAGGGAATTCTGAAGAATGCAACGTTCCTCGATTACCGGATTCCGACGTGCTACGACGTGCCGATGATTGAAACGATTCTGGTGGAAGTCCCGGATCCGCAGCATCCTTATGGCGTTCGCGGCGTGGGTGAAGTGCCCATCTGTCCGCCACCGGCGGCGATTGCCAACGCCGTTTTTGATGCCATTGGTGTCAGGATGACGGAGTTGCCGATGTCGCCTCACCGGGTGCTGGCACAGATCCTGAAGAAGTCGTCCGGGCCGGCCTGACCCCGGCAGCTGCGGCTCTGGCGGCTGAGTTCCCGTCGCTCATCAGGCAATCTCATGGCACGA
>SYLK01000711.1 GCA_005809115.1 Planctomyces sp.
ATCGCTGCTGAGTGCTGCAGGATTCCGCGTGACCAGCTGCGTGACAGAGCCCGTGCGCATTCATCCGATACTTACCGCCGTCAGGACAGCTGACGGCGCGTTCTGAGCAGCACAGACCGCCGGTGACGTGATTCCGCGAATCTTTCCAGCCGCTGCCTCCACACGTCCGCATCAACGAACGACAGATAGGCAAATGTCATAATCAGTCCGAACGTCCACATGCCCAGAAACGCACCAATTCCCAGATGCATGGCGACTCCGATCGCCAGCACCAGAGGTCGCAGCGATCGATTCCACACCAGCACGATAAAGAATACTTCCCACAGGATGGTCACATGGGCCACCAGAAACGGGAGCCACGGCCACTGCGCCAGCCACGTCAGATCCACGGTCTGGTATTCAGCGTTCGCCAGCACCCGCCACATGGCCTCGCCAGTCCACCATGACGGCCCCTTCAGCTTGGCGAATCCGGACCAGAAGTAAATGGCACAAAGATGCAGCTGGATCAGGCGCAGTGCCACTCGCGCCGCGGCCGATTTCCGGCTGCTCCCGCTGCGTTCCGGAGGGCTCCCGGCACGGCGGTGCCACCAGCGCCGCACGACGGCATCCACAGAGAAATCCTCGCCACCTGGCGCCACGATCAGATACAGACACAGCAGTGCCAGAATCTGATCCAGTCCGAAATTGGCCACGGGGACCCGCTGCGAACAGGAAATTGTCACGAGAAACGCCAGCACGGCCGTGACGCGACTGGCCACGCCCAGAAAAAACAAAACGGCGATCAGCAAACTCACCAGGTGTGCCGGACGCAGGGCAGCATCGTCCAGCCAGAGCCATAAGGAAAAAATCGGTCGCCCGGCATACAGCTCCCGGACGGCCTGCAGCGGCTGCAGGCCCTGACTCCCAAAGAACGCCTCGAGGTCCATCCCCCAGACCAGCAGGTTGTACGACAGAATTCCGCCCGTCAGCAGGCGCAGCAGACCCAGCAGCAGAGGATCTGCCGGCTCGAACCAGAACCGATCCCACGCCGCCGCCGCCACAGTCACACGACTACTGATCAGCCGGCTCAGGTTGCGGATACCCGGAATCTCCCGCAGGCGCGGCAGCATGGTCAATCCCCCCCGCAGTTCCTCAGAATCCAGCAGCCGCCGCCGATTGCTCCGGAGTCCCGAACCAGTACGTCTCCAGTGGCTCTTCGGTGAACGTTCCCGGGTCCGTCAGCCGGCCCCCGGCCAGCACCCGGGAAATGGACGATGGATGGTGCAGGATCCGACTCAGGGTGATCTCCCGGGCCTGGTGGCGGTCAGCAAAGTGACGCGCGATGGCCATGTACACCTGGTCCTGCATTTCGTCCGGAAATGAGTCGATGTTCTCGGCCAGCATGAAATAACGATGATACAGCAGCCGAGGACAAATGGCCGGATCGGGAAATCGTCCTCTCACAGGCACATCGCTCTCACGCGGAATCGACCATGCAATCAGCGTGCTGGCGCCCGGATCCGGAGCAAAAAAATGGTATCCGTGATTCAGGAACAACGCCTGCAGATAGGGCAGCACCAACTCACGCGCCCCACTCAGCACCGGTGACGACGGCGGCATGGAGGCTGGGGCAATGAACACGCAGAAAACATGAAAGGCCAGCCACAGACTCAGTAGTCCGTGACCAGCCTTCCTGAATTTGCCCGGGACCCGAAGTTTCATTACCCGCTGTCCGACTTCAGGTGCGCTCCGCCCGCTCAGCGGGACGCAACGACTGCCGCTTCCGAGTTCTCGTCACTCAGCTTCAGCCGAATCGTCCGACCTGCCACAACCGCTTCATTGCGTTCGGCTGAAATCACCTTTCCGTCACGCACAATTTCCACCCGTACCGAATACGCGTATTCTACGCCCGGCTCGGTCGTCTGGATCCGGAACTTCCGCACAGTGCCCGGGACGTCCATTCTCTGCCCCTTGAGATACACCACAGCGTCTTCCGGAACGTCAACGATCATGTAGGCATACTTCGGCTGCGCTGGCTGCGTCCGCACCTCGGCCACATGACTCGACCCGCGCACTGACTGAACACCCGAAGCGGCCCGCACAGCATAAGCGGGGCTCATCGGCACCATCGGCTGGACCGACACCGATCCATAAGATCCCCATGAGCCTGAACTGCCCTGACTGCCACTGTTTCCGCCATGGGAACCATACGATCCACCGTTTGAACCTGTCGAACCGTAAGAACCCGTTGATCCATACGATCCGGAGTCCCCTGCGGAGCCGGTCGAACCGTGGGATCCTGCGGATCGCGCTGCACGCCGTGCTCTCCGCTGCTCTCGCCGAGCTTCCCGTGAACCATGTGAACCCTCAGATCCGTACGAACCGTCGGATCCCGAGGAACCATGCGATCCGTAAGCATCCGTGGATCCGTGAGACCCATTCGATCCCGAAGACCCAAACACCTCATGCGACCCAAAAGATCCACCCAGACCTGATGAACCAAGCGATCCACCGCCGAATGATCCGCCGCCAAATGATCCCTCACCGGCAGAACCGCCGCCAGCGGAACCATACGAACCGCCAGAACCTCGCGACTTCCGAGCTTCTGCGCTGCCCGAAACGACCAACAGCACTGCCACTGCCAACGCCACTCCCCGCAACACCAGTTTCATCGTCTGCCTCCATCGATTTTCAATTGAGCCGCAATCCCCCCAGGAACCGCGACAGAAATTTGACGCATCCAAAGAACCAGCGCCCCAGCCTGATGCCCCCTCAAGTTAAAGAGCCTCCGGTGACATGTCAAGTTACAATGATTGCGCAAAACGGGTCCACCGGGAAAGGGAATGACACCACGTTGATTGGATTCTCAGGAGCAAATGCAGCGATCAGGACCTTTGTGTCGAATTTATGGTGCGACCGGATCGGCACACAGGAACAACGCGGCCCGGCCTTCGACCAGCAATATCTCTGCGCCCGATGGGATATTGTGAAAGGTCTGGCGAATCCCGGCCGGCCAGCGCACGTTCAGAGTATCGATCATCGCGGCGTCGCCGAGGCCAAAGACCAGACTGCGCTGATTGCTGGCCTGATAGCCGTCGCCAGCCGTCAGTTGCCGCTCCCAAGTACGACCTCCGGCAGTCACGCGCACGATGGTCCCGATGGCGTCGCGGCTGGATTCCGTTCCATGGCAGACCAGTGACACGGAATGCCCGCTGGACGCTGACGCATTGGTGACAAGAGCTGCCGGGGCACCGATGTGTGAGACCGCGAAGTCTTCGCGTCCAC
>SYLK01000712.1 GCA_005809115.1 Planctomyces sp.
CGGCAGCGGCGGAACATCCTCAAACAGCACCGGAACATCTGATGCCTGCAGCTGGTCACGGTTCTCCATGACAGCCGCTGCCCCCACGTTGTTTGCACCGTGGGTGTTCAGGAGTGTTTCATCGGTGACCTCCACAACGTCCAGCTCCGCCTTGTCTCCATTCGACCGCAGTGACGTGGACAACAGCCCCATCTGGCTGGCCAGACGCAGCATATTTCCCTGTTCTGGTGTCACCAGGACCGAGATATTCTTGGCACCGGCACTGCCGTCGCCGGTCTTGTCGTTGCCATAAATTCTGTCATCAACCGCAAACACTTCCACATACTGCAGGATCGTGCGGGCCGCTTTGCGGCGGTGAGACCCCTGACCTGTCACGTCCAGTGTGAGAATCAAATCCACTCGGTTTCCAGGACGCAGCATGCCACTATGCGTCTGCGTCGCATCCACCGGTATCGTGACAGCTCGCATCCCCGCCGGGATGTTGGCTGCCGCTCCGATTTCCCCCCGCTCCGTCAGTTTGCCCGCCAGAATCCAGTCGCCCGGAGCGGCTGGCACCTTCACAGACCGGTCGACGATCTGAGCCGGATCCCTCACCGCGTCTGCCGGACAGGCTGTCAGATTGACCTGGACCAGCCGTGTATTCGTTTCATTCAGCAGGTCACCCGGCTGAATCTCCAGTGCTGCCTGCAGCACAGATACCATCTCCTCCGCCGACTCGGGCTTCTGGCTGATCGCCTTCTGTACACCAAACATCGCCACGAGCCCACATACCGTAGCGACCAGGAGCAGGATCCAACTTTGACTTTTCATCGAATGAGTTCACTCCTGCGCCACACTTCCGGACCAGCCGCCTCTGCTTCGGCAGAAATCTCCCGTTCCCGGGTCATTTCTGCAGGACCAGCAAAAGTGATCAATCCGGACTGACAGCGCCATGCCACATCAGCATCATCATCGGCAGATGAGAAAACATCGCTTCAGACATTGCTGGCGGGAATGCCAGTCTGGTGATCCTATCGGAGCGTTTCTCGTCAAACTCCATGACGCCAAACACCCGAAGGGAAGGGAAAAATACTCAGTACTGCGGGGAATTCCCGCCGCGCCACTCCAGCACGCGGCCAGACCCCGCCATCATTGCAGACGTCAGCCGAATCAGATCAGTCCGGAATACACGAAATAGCTGATCGACCCGATACAGATGGGTATTCCATACGGCAGCAGCTGCATCCGCGGTTTTCGCTCGGCGGCAATCCGAGACAACTCGACCGGATTCCGTACCACCATCCACTCGCTGAGGATCAGCAGCAGATTTTCGTAGTGGTGTCGGACACCCTTGCGAAACATCATGACGACCGCCATGGCAGCGCCCACAACCACGGACACGCAGAAGGCCACCAGCGTGACCTGCCAGCCCAGCCACGCTCCCATCCCCGCCATCAGCTTGACGTCTCCGGCTCCCATGCCGCCGACAGCATACAATGGCAGCAGGGTCAGCAGACCTGTGCACATCCCCAGACAACCCGCGTTCAGTCCGCTCAGACCGCCCACGCAGGTTGAGTACACAAGGCCCGACAGGATCATGGGAAACGTGATCCAGTTGGGTACACGCAATTCCCGGCCATCAATCCAGGCCGCCAGAATCAGAACCGCGGAAACAAGTTTCACGTGCCACTGATCGAGAATGAATTCTGACCAATCCATTGCGAGACTCCTGCCCTGTCGGCGATTTTCGAATGGTGTAAACGGGGGAATTGTTCATTCGCTGCCGCCCGAATCAGGTCCGACCAGCCGGCAACAACAGGCAGTAATAGAACAGCCCAGCGCTGGTGATCACGACGGAAACTGACTGAATGACCTGTTCAAGGCTGAGTTCGGTCCAGACTGGCAGCATGACTTGATTTCTCACTGTTCCGGTATTCACTGAGTTGTCCTCCTGACCAGCCTGCGGAAGGCAGCCTGCGGACAGCGTTCTCCGAATGCCGTCCGCACACCGCGGCGTCCAATTACGTCAGGTAGCCCCCGACAGCAGTGAACTTGTCGTTGGCCCGTGTGCCCACAGTCGAAACTGCGGCCAGACAGACCACGATGATCAGCGCGAGCATCACGGCATATTCCACCGCGGTCGGGCAATCCTCAGAGACCAGAAAATTTCGGATGCTGTTGGCAATGCGTTTCATGGAACAACTCACTTTCTGTTGTCGTCCCGATCGGTCAGAGTCAACTGCAGCGGGCAATGCTCCCGGCATGCAGACAGAAAAAGCGGGGACGAAGCTGCGGCAGAGTTCGCGGGTCTGACCCGGACACCGTTCGATCTCTGACGAAGCCTCGCCCCGCAAATCGGCGGTACGCGTTTCACAGTGGACTCCCCGCCCACAGCCTGCGCCGCCGACACTGGCGGCTGACTATGTCAGGTAACCGCCCACTGCTGTGAATTTCTGGTTTGCTCGCGATCCGACCGTCGACACGGCGGCCAGACAGACCACGATAATCAGCGCGAGCATCACGGCGTATTCCACCGCAGTCGGGCCGTCTTCAGAGACCAGGAACCTCTTAACACTGTTTACGATCTTGTTCATTCGCATTCCCCTCAGGAAGTACCCGTCTCCGGGCGTGCTGCATCACGGCGTTTTCGTTCCGCCACAGTAAATGAACCCTGCCACGCAGAGTTAACACACAATCAGAATTTCTGTACACTTCGGAGACAACTCCGGCATCGTGACAGAAGCTTCACAATCGAACCGTAAGTCACCGACTTCGGTTGTCAAAATTTTTCTCAGTCATTTGCCGCTCATCAGCCGCATTTTTCATGGTTTTCTCGCCTTCCCGACGGCCCGATTCTGCAGGTACCGGTTTCTGTGTGTGGGAAAACC
>SYLK01000713.1 GCA_005809115.1 Planctomyces sp.
GTGTCCATCCCCGGCTTGATCACCTTCAGCGCCACCTTCCGCCGGATCGGCTTTTCCTGTTCCGCGACGTAGACGATCCCCATGCCCCCCTCGCCGAGCAGTTCGCGGAGCTTGTAAGGTCCGATCGTCGTGCCGAGGGGTTCCGCAAGGGGTGCCCCGTCTGCCGTCGCGAGAACGGTGACCGGGCCATTCAGAAATGACGCCGGACGATCATCGGCCTCAAGCAGCGCCTGAACGCGATTCCGCAGCTGTTTGTCGTGGCCGCATGCCAGGCTGAGAAACCGCCCGCGTTCTTCGGGTGAGGCAAATTCACGCGCCTCGCAGAAAATGGCTTCTTCGCGGTCGTTCATCGCTCGATCTCACTCAATGCTTCACAGAGGCGATCGCATTGGATCCTGTCCCCACATTACTCAGCGCGTATTTCAGCCCCCAAATCCGCCAGGAAAATCCGGAAATTTCAGACTTTCTGACGATTTCAACGTCAGCTCTGTCTCTCGGCGAGCTGGCACTGCAGCCAGGCACGCGTGTACGCCCATTGTCGCTCAGCAGTTCTGGACGGGATTCCCATGGTCTCGGCTGCCTCGGCAACCGTCAACCCGGCAAAGAACCGCAGTTTGACGAGTTCCGCTTTCGACGCATCCTTGACGGCCAACTCTTCCAGAGCGTCATTCAATGCCATCAATTGGTCAGATGGGAGTGAAGAGACCAACTGGGCAGGATCGATATCCTCTCGCGAGTAGCCGCCACCGCGCCTGGCCGACTTCCTCCTCCGCGCATTCTCGATGAGGACCTGCCGCATCGCTTCAGCGGCGACAATGAAAAAATGTCTCCGATCTTTCCAGCGTCGATCCGCATTTGGTTGCACAAGGCGGAGGTACGCCTCGTGGACGAGCCCCGTTGCCTGCAGCGTGTGGCCGGGCGACTCCCGGGCCATCCTGGCGGCGGCCAGCTTCCGCAGCTCGTCGTAGACCAGCGGGAGCAGTTGCTCGGCTGCGGACGGATCACCGGATTCGATCTGCTATAAAATGAGCGTGACGTCGGTCATCCGTTCGTCCCCCGGCATGCCGACCTCTGCCCCTCAGTGTACACAGTCGGTGAGACATATCAACTGCAAGGGCAATCGCGACGGGCAGGAATGCCCATCGTCCAGGTGAATTGTGACATTTCCGGGCAGGAGCGACCTCACATCAAATCGTCCCCCGCGAACACCAGGACAGTGCCCTTCCCGGTTTCGGAAGCTGCTGCTGTTGCAGTGCGCCACGCATCCGCATGCAGGCTATTCGTATTCCGCGACGGCTGCGGACCAGCCCTGCAAGTTACCGCCGAAAGGGACGGCGGTGATCACGGGGCCTTCGAATTCAAAGCTTTTCAGCCCGCCAACTTTCTGAGTCCTGACCCCGCCGGCCACGGGCACATGAAAAATCCGCGCCAGGTGTTCCAGCATGGCAAATCCGACCGGCCCCGCCCCGATCTCGCAGGCGTGCATTTCCACGCAACCAAAGCGGACAAAAATCGTCTTCAATCGGGACAGGACGGCTTCCAGTTCGGAGATATTCTCCCTGTCTTTCAGCTTGAAGATGGCATTGCGGTAACGTCCCCCATCGCGGACTTTTTCTCCGGAGGGGAGCACCACATAGCGTCCCCCGCTGATGTACTCCCCACCGGTGTCACCGTGGCCCAGAAACCGCAGGAGTACAGTCGAGCCGGACTGGCCAGCCTGCCGCAAGATCGCTGAAACGACATGGTCCACTCCCCCGCACATCGCTCCCGCGACGATCGGATCTCCTCCCGCAGCAACCAGGCCGGACACGATCAACGCCATATGTTTGGGGTCGGTGATGTCCACAGCATCGATCACTTTCAGTCCCGACTCCCTGGTCAGCGCCATCCAGGTGTTCATTCCCACGACACCATCCTGCTTGAGCTGCTTCAGGCGCTGGAACTCCAGCACGGCCGCAGCCGTGACGGTTCCAAAATGGCCATCAACACTAATCCGCTCGCTCTTTTTCCGGGTCCGATTCAGCAGAATCTGCACTGCTGTGACCGCGGGCTGCACACATCCTTTTCGCAGAATAGTATACATGAAGTCATTCCTCCCCCGTTGCCAGCTGCGCCGACGGCCAAAGTCCCTGCCGGAAGCTGAAACCCTGGTGAATGGCAACTCCCGTGCCATTCACACGCTGGCTGAGGGGGATCGCTGGATTCTGGCACACGGCGACAGAGAGTCGGCGATTCATCCGCCAGAGACCCGATCACAGGGGGCGGAGAATTTGCCTCCAGGCTTGCCATTGCGAGCCGATCGTCACCAGTTGGCCATCACCCGGCATGCCGTGCCGAGCTGGCACAGCGGGCGCGACTGGGTGGCTCAGAGGGCGGGGAGGGAGCAGCGCGATTGGGGACAATCGCTCGACTCTGTATTCCACACCCAGCGCGAATCATCGCGGGGTCAGCATGGCCCCTATACCGACGATTGCGGCAGCCATTGCCACCAGAAAGGTCGTCAGCGATGGTCCCTGTTTTGTCAGACCGTCGTTGCCTCCCGATGCCGCAGATGCCAGAAACGTCTCCCATTCGGAAACGCCGTTCTGACTTTTAGCCGTCTTTTCTGCCTGACTCGCGCTGTGTCCAGCCAGCTGGGACGCGCTGACGATGACGGGTATCGACTCTTCGAAGGCACCCGCCGCCTGCGCCGACGGAAGTACGCCGGATTCCCGGCCGCCAGAAGGCGCCGCAGTCCGCTGTCGCGCATGAGCCACCGGCGATCGGCTGCCCGAGTCACCGGCAGCCTTGCCGTGACGAGCAGCGCCGTATTCGCCCACGGGCGACGGTGAATCCCCCGTCGGATTGAATTCGCTCCGCCAGAGCCCCGCATCCAGTTCCACTGACCGCGTTTCGTCCAGCAGGATTCGCGGCGTCGCCGGCTCGCCGTCCACCGCAGTCCCGTCCGCCGCAGGACTTACGTTCCACGCAATCGCCAGAAAACCAGTTGCCGCAATCAGCGCCGTGCTGCGGACTGTGGTGCCTGATGA
>SYLK01000059.1 GCA_005809115.1 Planctomyces sp.
CGGCTGGCTGCGCCGGTCGGATCTGTCGGTTCTGGAACAGTATCGCACCACCGCCACATTCTTCGTCCTGGGCTGGATTGCGGAGAAGCACCCGGAACTGGTGCGTCTGATCAGTGACGCTGGCCATGAAGTCGCCAGCCGGGGTCATCTGCATCAGCCATTGCTGCAGCTGGACCGGCGTGCGAGGTTTGAAGATCTGCGTCGTTCCCGGCTGGTCCTGCAGGACTGCACGGGTCAGCCGGTCAGCGGCTTTCGCCTCTCGGACGGCTGGCTGCGCCGGTCGGATCTGTCGTTTCTGGAAGAAGTCCGCGATGCCGGTTACCTGTATGATTCCAGCCTCCTGCCGCGCAGGCGCGATTTTCGCCGGGATCCCGGCAGCCGCACGATCGTGTCGCACATGCTCCGCAGCGGACGCCTGCTGGAAATTCCGCCTTCGACGCTGCCCGTCGCCGGGTCGTGGCTGCCGATCAGCGGCGGCAATTACCAGCGTCAGTTCCCGCACCGCCTGATGCGATCCGCGGTAGCGCGCTGGATGGAAACCGAATCGGCACCCTACGTGATGTATTTTCAGGTCTGGGAGCTGGATTCGGACCAGCCCCGCATGAGTGTGCTGGGAAGGCTGACTCAGGTTCGACACTACCGCAACCTCGGCAAATACCGCTGGCTGCTGCCGGAGTATCTGCAGGCCTGGCGGTTTCTTTCGATTCGGGACCATTCCGGCCTGCCGGGCAGTCCTCTCGCGGAAATCTCGCCACGCCATCCGTCGGTCCGGACGACGAGTTCCGAGCTGCGTCCGGCCGTGCACGAAATCCGTGACATGCCGGAATCCAGTCCGGCAACGGCACCGGGCAGCCGGGACGCGGCATCGGCCCGATCGGCCGCAGTTCATGCAGTCCCCCGCGGCGTTGGGCGCGGCGTTGACCGCGGCGTTGTCAGCGGCACCGGCCGCGGGATTCGCCGGGGCGAATCCCGCCCCGAAGTGACACTGGTCATTCCGTGTTACAATGAGGAGGGATCACTGCCTTACCTGGCGCGGACACTGGAGCAGCTGAAGGAACGTCTGTCGGAGACGTACGACCTGCACGTGATCTTTGTCAATGACTGCAGCCGGGACTGTACGGCAGAGGCGCTGCGTCAGCTGTTCGGCGAAGACTCCCGGACGCGGATTCTGGAGCATCAGACGAACCGGGGGGTTTCGGCGGCGATCCTGACGGGAGTTGCGGCAGCCACGTCCGAGATCGTGTGCTCAATGGACTGCGACTGCTCGTACGATCCGCTGGAACTTGCACTGATGCTGCCACTGCTCAGACCGGGCGTGGCCATGGTCACGGCATCGCCATACCACCGCGAGGGACGTGTCCGAAACGTGCCTCGTCAGCGTCTGGCGCTGTCCTTCGGCCTGTCCCTGCTTTATCGCGCTCTGCTGCGGCGGCCGCTGGCGACGTGGACCAGCTGTTTTCGGGTGTATCGCCGCTCACAGATCCTCGATCTGCCGCTGCACGAAACCGGATTTCTGGGAACTGCCGAACTGGCCGCGCAGCTCTGTCTGCACCACCGAACGATTGTCGAGCACCCGGCCGAACTGGACGTTCGTCTCTTCGGTGTTTCGAAAATGAAGACTCTGCGGACGATCCTGAGTCATCTCCGACTGCTGTGTCGAATCACGGCTCTCCGCGCGCTGCGCGCTGCACCGCGGTAATCATCGGTCGGCCAGCACCCGGACGTGTCACGGTGCCGGCTGTTCCGGTCAGATCCTTTCCAGAATGCCCTGCATCCCTCAGAACGAAAGTAACGACAGATGACTTCCGGAATGACGCTGCCTTCTGACCAGGATTCCTCGGGACGTACCTTCGGGCCGGAGGAGCTGGAGGCCGTGCGAGAATGTCTGAACAGCGGAACTCTCACCAGTACCCGAGGGAATTTCGTAAAGCAGCTGGAAACGGAATTCGCCCGGACACTTGGTGCCGGTCACGCGTGGGCGTGTTCGAGCGGAACTGCGGCCGTGCACTGCGCCGTGGCGGCGCTCAGCCTGGAGCCCGGCGACGAAGTGATTACAACGGGTATCACGGACATGGGTGCCATCACACCCATTCTCTATCAGGGTGCCATCCCGGTCTTCGCCGACGTGGATCCGTACAGTTTCAACGTCACGGCTCGCACGATCCGGGATCGCCTCAGCGACCGCACTCGCGCCATCATCGTCACACATCTCTTCGGTAACCCCTGTGACATGCCGGAGATCATGAAGCTGGCGGACAGCCGCGGAATCCCGGTGATCGAAGACTGTGCGCAGGCGTTCCTCGCCTCAGCCGGCGATCGCTGCGTCGGCACGATCGGCCGCATCGGATGCTTCAGCCTGCAGCAGGGCAAACACATCACCACCGGCGAAGGCGGACTGGTGGTGACCAATGATGATGCCCTCGCCCGCCGGATGTATCTGTTTATCAATAAGGCCTGGGGATACGGAGATGCCCGTCCGGATCACTATTTCCTGGCCCTGAACTACAGGATCAGCGAACTTCAGGGCGCCGTGGCGGTCGCGCAGCTGAACAGGCTGGAGCAGGTCGTGGCGTCACGGATCCGCCTCGCTGCGGCCCTCACGGCCGAACTCAGCAGCGTGCCCGGCATCTCCGTCCCGGCCGTGACACCCGGCACCGTGCATACATTCTGGAAGTATTGTCTCCGGGTGGATGATCATGTGATTCCCGGCGGCACCGTGGCCCTGGGAGCTGCCCTGAAGGATTTCGGCATCCTGTCGGCCCCCCGCTACATCCAGAAACCGGCATTCTGCTGTCAGATCATCCGCGAACAATGCACCTTCGGCACCAGTCGCTGGCCGTTCACGCTCGCGCGTCCGGAAGCCGTCGACTACCGCCGGGAACTGTTCGAAGGGACCTGGGATGCCCTCGAGCACGTGCTCGTTCTGCCCTGGAATGAAAAGTATACCGACACGCACATCAATTACCTCGCAGACAGTATCCGGACGGCCGTCGCGACACTGACGGAACGCCCGGCAGCGGCCCGCCACTGAGCGCCTTCCCGGCGGGATCAGCCCGCTGCCGGCAGGATCCCGAGCCTCGTTCCAGACCTCGCCGCGGCTGAGACCCGCGGCTCCCCGGTCAGTCTGCCATCGTCCCGGTCAGTCCGCCATCGTCCCGGTCAGTCCGCCATCCAGGAAAGTGAAGGAGAACGTCAGTCGTGATCGCCCAGAGTCCTGTGTCATTCGTCATCGTCGGTGCCGGCGGAATCTCCCGAGCCTACGCTCAGGCGTTCGCGCAGGGCCTGCCATTTCCGCTGGTCGGAGTCGCCGACATCCGTCCGGACGCGGCGCGTGACGTCGCCGCCATCGCGGGTGCCAGAGCCTTCGACTGCGTGG
The DNA here is from genome assembly GCA_005809115.1 of Planctomyces sp. Lineage (GTDB taxonomy): Bacteria > Planctomycetota > Planctomycetia > Planctomycetales > Planctomycetaceae > F1-80-MAGs062. Next base: position 3,377 of record SYLK01000059.1, read on the forward strand.
ATCGCATGATCGCCGAGCTGCAGCCGACGGCGGCCGTTGTCTGTACTCCTCCTTCAACTCATCCGGAGATCTGCATTCGTCTGATGCAGCGCGGAGTCCATGTGCTGTGCGAGAAGCCCCTGGCGATATCGTCCGGCGAAGCACTGCGGATGGCTGAGACCGCTGAACGGTGCCACGTCCTGTTTTCCATGGGATCCAAGTTTCGGTTTACGGCCGATGTGCAGAAGGCCAGGGAAATCATCCACGCCGGCACGATTGGCGACATCATCCTGTTCGAAAATACGTTTGCGGGATTCGTGGATATGTCCCGCCGGTGGAATTCTCAGCCCGAGATCAGCGGTGGCGGCGTCCTGATCGACAACGGCACACACTCGGTCGATATCCTGAGATACCTGCTGGGAACGATCACGGAACTGCAGGTCGTGGAAGGACGCCGGATCCAGAATCTGCCCGTCGAAGACACCGCCTGCCTGTTCGCTCGCACGGCCTCCGGTGCCACGGCGTCCATTGATCTCTCGTGGAGCATGAACAAAGTCAGTCCTTCCTACATCAGCATCTATGGCTCACGGGGTGCGTTGTTCGTGGGCTGGAAGGAATCCCGCTACCGCACTGCGGATGCCGCTGACTGGACCGTCTTCGGCGGTGGCTATGACAAGACCGCGGCTTTTTCCAGCCAGCTGCGGAACTTTGCCGGCGCGATCCGCGGTACCGAGAACCTCGTCGTCACACCGGCGGATGCGATTGCCTCCGTGGCTGCGATTGAAACGGCCTACGCGGCACTGCGGTCCGAACGCTGGCACCCCGTCACCGACTACCTCAACCCGGACGCCCGGTACCGGATGCGTCAGGCAGCCCGGCTCACCGCCGACACCAACTGAATTCCGCTCCCGTCACCTGCTGTCTCGGAGGAATGTCATATGCCCGTCCGGATCCACCCGACCGCCATCGTGGAAGACAATGTCCGCCTGGGCGACGAAACCTCGGTCTGGGACAATGCGCACATCCGGCACGACACCGTGCTCGGGGAACAGTGCCTCGTGGGAGGAAAAGCGCTGATCGCTTACGACGTCCGGATCGGCCACAGGGTCAAGATCAACTCGAATGCCTATGTCTGCAACGGCGTGACTCTCGAAGACGGCGTCATGGTCAGTGCCGGGACAATCTTCACCAACGATCGCTTTCCCCGGGCCACCGATCCGGATCTGACGCGACTGCGGTCTTCCGATCCCGATGAGCAGACGCTGCCCACAGTGGTGCGTGAAGGAGCCACCATCGGAGCCGGCTGTCTGATCGGCTGCGACCTGACAATCGGGCGGTTCGCCATGATCGGGATGGGATCGGTCGTCACCCGATCGGTCCCTGACTTCTGCCTGGCTGTCGGAAATCCCGCCCGCGTGGTCGGCGTTGTCTGCCGCTGCGGCCAGCCCGTCCAGCGGTTCCCCCCCGACCACGAACCTGAGCCTGTCGAAGTGGTGTGTGGCTGCGGCCGCAGCTACTCGATTCACGGCTGCACAGTCCGTGAACACGAACCCAGTTCCGTCGGAACGCAGACTGCGGGAGCCATCTGATGTACAGCGCTGCCGGGTCCACCAACCACTCTCCGACCGCTCACTGGGGTATCGTGGGCGGTGGCGTGCTGGGCATGACGATCGCACTGCGACTAGCGCAGCGAGGATGTCGCGTGACGCTGCTGGAAGCCCGACCACATCCCGGCGGACTTGCCGATGCCTGGCAGCTGGGTGATCTCGTCTGGGATCGCCACTATCACGTCACTCTCATGTCCGATGAATCGGCCCGCGGGCTGCTCCGCGAGCTGTCGCTGGACGACCAGATGGTGTGGGTCAACACGAAGACCGGATTCTTTACGGACCGCCAACTGCACTCGATGTCCGATACCATCGAGTTTCTGAGATTCCCTCCTCTGCGGCTGATCGACAAGCTGAGGCTGGGTTTCACGATTTATCATGCTTCGCGCGTCACTGACTGGCGGGCTCTGGAACAGATCCCGGTGGCTGAATGGCTGCGGAAGTTCTCCGGCCGCCGCACGTTCGAGAAGATCTGGCTCCCTCTGCTGCGGGCCAAGCTGGGAGACTGCTGGCAGGACACCTCGGCCGCCTTCATCTGGGCCACGATCGCACGGATGTACGCGGCGCGGCGCAGTGGCCTGAAAAAGGAAATGTTCGGTTATGTTCCCGGCGGCTATGCCACAATCATGCAGCGTCTCGTCGAAAAGCTGACGGACGCTGGTGTCACAATCGTCTGCAGTGCTCCGGTCCGACGCATTGAAGCCGGTGCGGCCGGGACGCTGACAGTTCACACGGGAGAACGTGCACGGAACTTCAGTCACGTCGTGTCCACACTCCCGGCAGCAGCCGCTCCGATCCTGTGCGAACAGCTCCGGGATGAGGAAAAACGTCGCTTCAGCGGAGTCCGGTATCACGGCATTGTTTGTGCTTCGGTGCTGCTGCAGAACTCCCTGTCGCCGTTTTACGTCACGAATATCACCGACGAAGGGTTCCCGTTTACCGCAGTCATCGAAATGAGTTCCCTGGTGCAGCGGGAACACCTCGGCGGTCATGCTCTCGTGTATCTTCCCCGCTACGTCAGGCCCGATGATCCGGTGTTCGAGCAATCGGATGCGGCTCTGGAAGGCGAATTCCTGGAGGGACTGAGGCGGATGCATCCGCGGCTGCGGATGTCCGATGTGAAAGCCGTTCGCATTTCCCGGGTGCGTCATGTGTTTGCCCTGCCGACTCTGGACTACTCAGCAAACCTGCCGCCGATCGTCACTTCCGTCCCGGGTTTCTTCGCCGTCAGCTCGGCCCATATCGTCAACGGGACGCTCAACGTCAATGAGTCCGTCCGACTTGCCGAACAGTTTGTGCAGCAGCACGCCAACGTGTCACCGGACCAGGCAGCTTCGGTGCCTGCGGCCACCGGCGTTCTGCAGTCAGTGAGGCAGCCATGATCCGCCCGGAATCCTCCGTCACCCGCCCGCCACTCGCCAGCCTCTCGCTGGATCTCGACACCAAGTGGGCGTATCGCAAGACCCACGGCGATCCCGGCTGGGAGCGGTTCCCGACATACCTGCCCCTGGTCGTCCCGCGATTCCTCCTCACCCTGCATCACCTCCGGCAGAAGATGACGGTATTCGTTGTGGGACAGGACGCAGCCCGCGAAGAGAATTTTGAACCGCTGGCAGCCATTGCCGACGCAGGGCACGAAATCGGCAACCATTCGTTCAACCACGAACCCTGGCTGCATCTGTACTCAGAACGCGATCTGGTCAGCGAACTCGCCCGCACCGAAGAACACCTGGAACGTGTCACCGGCCAGTGCCCGATCGGGTTTCGCGGTCCCGGCTTCAGCTTCTGTGAAACGCTGCTGAAAATTCTGATCCGGCGGGGGTACCTGTACGATGCCTCGACGTTCCCCACGTTCCTCGGACCGCTGGCTCGAATGTATTACTTCATGAACGCCCGGCTGAGCCGTGAGCAGCGTGAAGACCGAAAACAGCTGTTTGGTGGATTCCGGGAAGGCTTCCGGCCGCTCGCTCCCTTCGAATGGCAGTTCCCGGAAGGACGGCTGCTCGAAATCCCCGTGACCACGATGCCGCTCTTTCGCCTGCCGATCCACGCCAGCTACATCCTGTACCTCGCCGGGTTCTCGCCGACCCTCGCGAGAACCTGGTGGCGAAACTCGCTGCGACTCTGCCGCTGGTCCGGCATCGGACCTTCGCTGCTGCTGCATCCGCTCGACTTCCTCGGCTGCGACGATGACAGCGATCTCGCCTTCTTCCCCGCCATGAATCAGCCATCTCAAACCAAGATCGAACTGGTCCACTGGATGCTGGAACTTCTGCAGCAGCAGTTTGACGTCGTTCCGATGAGACAGCACGCCGCTGCCTGGAAACTCGGTCGGGACGGTGTCGACCGCACACAGCAGGCCGTATCGCATCAAAAATCCGTGTAAGGTTGCCGAATCGATCAGGTCTGTCTCATCCGGAGAGCGCACTGATCAGGAGTGCACAGATCTTCTGTCCCGGAATCACGCGGCCGGAATCACCCGGCCGGACTGGCGGTTCTCACACTGGCTGTTCAGGCCGCATCATATGCCGCACTGTCTTTCGCATCGACTTTTCCTGCAGCAGGTCACACTGCGCTGCCTGATGATCGCGGCCATTCCGGCGGCCGTTCATCTGCTCTCGATCCGTCCGGCCGAACCCGTTTTCTGCGGCGACTCCAATCGTCACGTGATGACATCTGTGTTCTTCCGGGATCTGCTCGCCGACGGTGGTCTGGGCAGCCCGAAGGCTTACGCAGAGGCCTATTTCGCGCAGTATCCGGCTCTGGGCCTGCTGGTCTGGCCACCACTGTTTCACGCCCTGTGCGGCGTCCTGATGCTCATCTTCGGAACATCCGTCGTCGTGGCACGCGGACTGATTCTTGCCAGTCTGATCCTGGCAGCCGTCTGCGTTTATCGGCTTGCGCGACGCGCCACGGACGCCGATGCAGCGGCTTTGGTGACCATCGTTTTTCTGCTGCTCCCGCTGATCTTTCAGTACGGGAGGGATGTGATGCTGGAAATGCCCAGCCTCGCGCTCTGTCTCGTCTCGCTGGACCAGTTTGATCGCTGGCACTCGCACGGTCAGCGACGCGCGCTGTACGCCGCAGCGTTCGCCGCCGCGCTGGCCGCTCTGACACGTTTTGATGCGGTCCTGCTGCTGCTTTGTTATCTGATGGTGTTCCTGATTCGCGGCCGCTGGGACCGCCTGAGGTCCTGGCACCCGGTGGGCGCTGCAGCACTGGCCATCCTGCTGGTGGCACCCGTCTATGCGATCATCCTCCGCGAAATGGGCGGGCTCCACCTGCGACAGGCGGCGGATTCGGTTGGCGGGGCTGTCGGCGGCTCGGCCAACGGGTTTCTGCAGCTGAAGAACTTCTGGTTCTATCCCGCGGCCCTCGGGGAACAGGCCGGCTGGCCAGTGGTCCTGCTGTCGGCCGCCGGTGCCCTGACTGTATTCGTCCGGCGACAGACAAACCCGTGTGGTGTATTCCTCGCACTGCTGACCGCCACCTATCTGACGTTTACACCCCTCGCCGAACTGCATATCCGGCATGCCATCTACTGGCTGCCTGCAACAGCATTCTTCGCTGTTCGCGGACTTAACAGTCTGGTACTGCCGCTGCTGCTGTCGGGCAATTCCTCACTGCGACGGCTGCTGCTTCCGGCGGTCTATGCCGCATTCCTGACGCTCACTGCCTGCGGGACACTCAGAGAACCGTCGTATCGCGTGGAAGGCTACCGGAAGGCCGCAGAATTCACCCTGCAGCATACCCGACCCGGTGATGCCATTTTCTTCGATGGCTGGTGGGACGGGAACTTTACCTATCACATCAGGCATCTGGATCCGGGCCGTTCCCGCACCGTGATCCGCGGTGATCGCCTGCTGTACGACTTTTTGTGTGTGCCGGCCACGGACTTCCGGCAGCATGTGGAAACGGACATGGACATCCTCCGGGCTCTGACGGAGGCGGCGCCGAAATTCGTGGTGATCGAAAGCCCGCAGTTTTATCAGAAGGTCGAGATCGCTCAGCAGCTGCGCGAACTGATCCGGGCACGTCCCGACCTGTTTGTACCGCAGGAGACCGTCGCGGTCACCTCGACAATGGACCATCTCCCGGCGTTCGAACTGAGAATCTTCCGGTTTGAACAGGCAGCGGCCGCGCGCTGGCTGGAGCGAGACGAGTCGCGGGGCACTGAAACCGCGGCTCCAGCCGCGGCTCCAGCGACACCGAAAACCCCAGTGGCAACAGAAGCAGTCCCATGACACAGCACCGCATCCTGTGTGTTTACGGAACCCGACCGGAAGCCGTCAAAATGGCGCCCGTAGTCATGGCCGCACGCCATCAGGCCGGTGTCACTCCGGTGGTCTGCATTACCGGGCAGCACCGCGAAATGCTGGACCAGATCAACCGTTACTTCAGCATCGTCCCGGATGTCGATCTGAATCTGATGACCGCCGGCCAGACACTGAGCGATCTGACCGCCAGCTGCCTCACAGCGCTGTCGGCGATGATGGCTGACCAGCGGCCCGACTGTGTCATCGCCCAGGGCGACACAACCACGGCGATGTGCGCCTCGGTTGCCGCGTTTTATCGGAGAATTCCCTTCGTTCACGTGGAAGCCGGACTGCGGACCGATCGCATCGATTCCCCGTTTCCGGAAGAGTTCAACCGTCGCGTGTGCTCACTCACGGCGTGGTTGCACTGTGCGCCCACCGAGAGCGCCCGAGGCAATCTCCTCCGCGAGGGTTACGGACCGGACGATGTCGTGGTCACCGGAAACACCGTGCTGGATGCCCTGCACTTCACGGTCCAGCGCGAGCGCACGAACCATGATCTCTGGATCATGAAGCATGCCGCTTTCGCCGGACGCCCGCTGGTCCTCATCACAGCACACCGCCGCGAGAATCATGGGGCGGGAATCCGACAGCTGTGTTTGGCCGTCGATCGGCTCGCCCGCCACTTTGCACACGTGCAGTTTGTCTACCCCGTCCATCTGAACCCCGAAATTCTGGGCCCCGTACACGACCTTCTTTCCGGTCGTCCCAATGTCCATCTGATTCCGCCGGCCGATTATCCCGAGTTCGTCTGGCTGATGGACCAGTCGACGCTGATTCTCAGCGACTCCGGAGGCGTGCAGGAGGAAGCTCCGTCCCTGGGCAAGCCCGTCCTTGTCACCCGCGAGAATACCGAGCGGCCGGAAGCACTCGACGCCGGCGCCACTCGACTGATCGGCACGGACCCCGACCGGGTATTTCAGGAAGTCGCGCAACTTCTGACTGACCGGTCAGCGTACCACGCCATGCAGATCGACGCGAATCCGTACGGCGACGGTCACTCGGGTGAACGCATCGTGAAGCTGTGCCTGTCACGACTGCGCGCTCGATCCGGTTGTCTCGCCACCCCCTGAATCATCGTCCAGCCGCCGACGACGCAACGGTCGTCGGGTTATCAGCCGGAACTGACCTCCCGTTTCCGGGAATTGGCGACTTGCCACGAGCAGGTCTTTGACTCAACGAAGATCGCTCCATAGACTCCGCCCGCTCCCGGTTGTGTCTGAGTGCTGCGGGAACGCCGTCCGGAGTCAGTCAATGAGCAAAGACCGTGCAGGGTTCACCAGCCGGAGTGCTCAGATTGCCCAGGCCTATCGGCAGGCACATGAAATCGTGTCTGCGGCGCTGACTCTGGCATTGCTGGCCGGGGGAGGTGCCTGGCTGGATCGCCGGTATGGGATTGCGCCCTTACTGACGGTCTGCGGCGCAGTCATGGGGTGTGCGATGGCTGGGCTGTCACTGCGTCAGTTACTGCGGCGTCTTGATCGCGAGGCGTCGCAGAAAAAGCA
>SYLK01000714.1 GCA_005809115.1 Planctomyces sp.
CGGCCGGCGGAAGTATTCGCGGGTAGCCACCGGGCCGCGCACGATGATTTCTCCGATCTCGCCCCGCGGCAGTTCCACTGCGTCACGCACATCCGCGATGGGGCCGGCTGTGCAGCGGATAATCCGCACCGACATTCCGGAGAAGACAGTGCCGACGCAGGTGCCGCGCCCGAGGTCTGTCAGCGGCGTGGTTTCCTGCAGCACTTCGCGGCCTCCGATCGATGCGACCGGAAGACATTCCGTGGCACCATAGGGCGTGTGGATGTCCGCGGTCTCCGGCAGGGCCGCCAGCATGCGGCGCACCACATCGCAGGGAACAGGTGCCCCGGCCGACAGGATCCGTCGCAGGGTCGGCAATGTCAGCCGCCGATTCTCACAGAATCTTCCCACCCGATTCCACAGCGCGGGGGATCCAAACGCCTGCGTCACACCCTGATTCATGATGGCCTCCACGATCTTCACCGGGTCGACGTGCGCCGGCCGGGTCGGGTCCATTTCGGGAATCACGGTGGTGACCTGCATCGCCACATTGAACAGAGCGAACAGAGGGAATCCGGGGAGATCGATTTCGCCCGGACCGATTCCATAACGCTCGCGGATCAGGTCCACCTGAGCGTCAAACATGCCGTGTTCGCAGAGCACTCCCTTCGGAGGACCTGTGCTGCCGCTGGTGAAGATGATTGCCGCGGGATCGGAGGCCCGCGTCGGCGGCAGGACCGTTTCGTCGGCAGCCCCCAGCGCCAGCAATTCCGGATAACTGCGACATCCCAGCCGTTTCCGGCGCGGGCCGATGATCACGTTGAAACGAGCTGCGCGAAACCTTCCTATCCAGAGCCGTCGAATCAGGTGAACCACCGGTACAGCGATGAATCCATCCGGGCAGACGTCATCCAGACAGCGAAAAATCCCGCTGCGGCCCATCCCCGGATCAATCAGCGTGCAGACAGCTCCGGTACGGAAAACTCCAAAGGTCAGCGCAACGAATTCCAGAGATGGTCGCACCATCAGGACCAGCCGATGGCCTGGCCGCACTCCCAGCTGCATCAGACCGCGGGCAATCTGATCGACCTCCCGATCCAGCTGCTCAAATGTCAGATGCGTATACGCGACCCGCCCGGCCGGATCACGCGCCTGAGGAAAAACGATGGCCCGCTGGTGTGGCGCAACGGTCGCGCTGTGTCGCAGGCGATCGGCGATATTCAGAAAAGTTTCCATCGGACAGGTTCCGGAAATTGCACGCCCCGTCCCGGAACCGAGTTGCTCCGGCGTCATGACGATGTCGTCAGCCAGGGCAGCGCTGCGCCGGCAGCCGGCAGCCGGACCAGCTGGATTCCGGTGACTTCCGGGTGCTGTTTCACCTGCTGCAGCGCTTCCGCTGAGGGCTCATTGTCCAGGTTCAGCACGGCCACCGAGGCGCCACCGGGGCGATCCTGCTGCCGGCCCAGTGACATGTTGGCAATATTCACGTTGTTCTGCCCGAAGATCGTGCCAATATATCCGATCAGTCCCGGGACGTCCCGATGGCGGTAAATCAGCATCAGTCCGTCCAGATAGGCTTCGAAATGAAATTCGTCCAGACGCACGAGTCGCAGAAACTGGTTTCCGAAAATTGTTCCGGACGCCTCAAACATGCCCTGATCGGTCGTCAGTGCGATGGAGATCATTGAGGCAAAATTCTCGCAGTCACCACTGGCGGATTCCCTGATCGAAATCCCGCGGGAATGCGCCACCGACATCGAATTGATGATGTTGACCGTTTCATCCAGCGCCGCTTCCAGCAAACCCGCCGTAAACGCGGATGTCAGCAGCCGCGTCTTGCGATGTGCCGCCTCGCCCCGGAAAATCACTTCGGCGGCACGCAACCCCTGTCCACGAATCATCTGCGCCGAAAACAGCCCCAGACGGTAACTCAGATTCAGATAGTGTTTCAGATCATGCATCTCGGCGGCAGACACCGGCGCCATGTTCACAGCGTGCCGGATTTCGTTCCGCAGCAGAAACCCGCAGACAATCTCGGCGGCTTCCACCGCCACCAGTTCCTGCGCCTCTTCCGTCGAGGCTCCCAGATGAGGAGTCGCCAGCACCTGCGGCAGATCCACCAGACGCCGATCCTGTGGTGGTTCCTGCACAAAAACGTCCAGCGCAGCGCCGGCCACATGACCGGCCTCAATCGCGTCCGCCAGATCCCGCTCGTCAATGATTCCGCCGCGGGCACAGTTGATCAGTCGCACGCCCTTTCTCATCGCCCGCAGTCTGTCGGCGTTGATGATCCCCCGCGTTTCGTCCGTCAGTGGCGTGTGGACCGTGACATAGTCGCAGCGCGTCAGAATCTCATCCACGTTGCGATGCAGCTCAATCCCGAATTCCGCTGCCTTCTCTTCCGACAGGAACGGGTCGTAGCCCAGCACTTTCATCTCGAAGGCCACAGCGCGAATTGCCACGCTGAGCCCGATCCTCCCCAGGCCGATCACCGCCAGTGTCTTTCCGGCCAGCTGACTGCCCTGAAAAGATTTGCGGTCCCACTGGCCGGATTTCATGCTGGCATACGCCGGTCCAATGTTTCGCGACAGGGCCAGCATCATGGCGAACGTGTGTTCGGCCGTGCTGAGCGTGTTTCCGGTGGGGGTGTTCATCACCAGAATGCCGGCCTGGGTGGCAGCCTCCAGATCAATGTTGTCCACCCCGACTCCCGCCCGGGCGATGACCTTGAGACGCTTCTGTCCCTGCAGAATCTCGCGTGTCAGCGTGGTGCCGCTGCGGATGATGATGGCGTCGCAACCCTGAAGTTCGTCGCGCACCTGCGCCGGTGTCAGGCCATTCCGCACCACCGGCTCGATGCCATCTGTCTGCTGCAGAGTTCTCAGGCCCGATTTTGAGAGACTGTCCGTAATCAGAACTCGGTACACGGGAATATTCTTTGAGAATGTGATGGATGTCCGCTCACGGATCGTCCAGATCGTGGAATGTGCATCGCCTGCAGGAATCGCACGAGTCGGAACGTCTGTGAGATCTGTCACTGTCCGGCGGATTGTACAGACTTTTCCGCAGCGTGACACATGGTGAGCGCTGCCACTTTTTGCCTCACCCGGGGGAATTCGTGAACTACGTTTCAGCAGAATCTGCTGCGACAGGTTCCGGTCCACGTTCATGGTAACACCCTGGAAAAGTCTGACGGGCGTGCCGCGTTTCGGTCGTGGCTGCGCGGAAGGTTTCACCGATGAGTTTCAGCAACAGAAGCGCTGTACTCTGCCTTGGGGGTGGCGGTGCGCGCGGATTGGCGCATCTGGGTGCCGTCGAAGCACTGCAGTCAGCGGGTATCGTCGTCGAGCGTTACGTGGGCGTGAGCAGCGGCAGCCTTGCAGGAGCGCTCTGTGCGATCACTCCGGACATCAGCCATGTTCAGGGCAATGTTCTGAGGTTTCTTTCATCCGCACAGTTTCAGCGTCGCCAGGCGGCGTTGTTTTCGACAGCCACCCCGCTGGAAGGGCCGACGGTTTCCGGCCTCTTTCGGTGGTATGGCCAGATCCGACAGTTTCTGGGCGCACGGCACCAGTTGCTGCAGTTCTTCCGCAAACCGGCGCTCATGCCGGGCGTTCTGATGCAGGAGCTGATCGCGGAACTGCTGCCGGATATCGATATCACGGATACGCAGATTCCACTGAGTGTGGTTGCCCTGGACCTGCTGAGCGGTCGCCGCGTCGTGCTGGAACGAGGGCGGCTCCGCACAGCGTTGCTGGGCTCAACAGCGATTCCGGGCGTTTTTCCACCGGTGGCAATGGATGGCATGCTGTTATGCGACGTGGGTGTCGTGGACGCCATTCCGACGCGCGTCGGCAGGGCACATGCCCGCGATCTGACGGTCGCTGTTGACGTCGGCGGCGAACTTCGCCGTACTTCACATTGCCGCACGGCGGCAGATGTCTTCCTGCGGATCAGCAACGTCAGCGAACACCTGTTCCGTGATTATTCGCGCGATCTGGCAGATCTGGTCATCCAGCCGGATGTGGCTGAAACTCCATGGTTCGACTGCACAGACGCGCGGGGACTGATTGACGCCGGTCGGGCGGCAGCCGTCCTGGCGCTGTGCTCGGCAGACCTGAATCGGGTGTCGGCGGGCCGCCGGATTCCCGAGTTCCCCGACGCCGGTTTGCGAACGCCGGTCGTGGCATGTCCGGAAATCTGATGCCACCCGATCTGCGGCGTCATCGCTCCTCGACGACATGTGTCGCCTCGTCACTCTTCCCTGCATCTCGACCACCCTCGAAACAACGCGGCCACGGAGGTTTTGTCAGGGGTTCTTAGTCTCGTTCTGTTCCGGCGGCAGTGGAAGGTAACTCCAGACCGTGGCCAGCAGTGTGCCTGTCAGCATACAGCCGATGGTATACGCCACGCACGGCACAATGGCTGCCGAATCCCTGCCGAATAACTGAATCGCCAGCGCCGTCCCGGCTCCGGCGTTCTGCATGCCGACCTCCAGCGTCAGCGCCCGGCGCATGGGACGCGTCAGACGAAACGCCCCGGCCAGAGTGTAACCCGCAAGGTAGCCTCCCAGGTTGACGGCCAGCAGCGGCAGCAACACCTCCGGTGCATCACGCACCTGATCCCGTTTCAGCGCCACTGCAATTGCAATGATCGCCAGAATCGCCATGTTGGCAACGGTCGGAGCTGCCACAGCCGCCGTTCGTCGAAGCACGTCCGACAGACGGCTGCACAGATGTCACAGGACCGTCGGCAGGACAATCTGCAGAATCATCAGCCGCACGGCCGCCATCCCGTCGTACGGCACATCTTTTCCCAGGGTCAGTTTCAGCGCCAGCGGAACGACGAGTGGAGAAATCAGTGTGGCCAGAGTTGTCAGGCCGACCGAATAACTGACGTGCCCCCGTGCTATCATCGTCAGTACGTTGGATGCCATCGCTCCGGGAACACACCCCACGATGATGATTCCCGTTGCCAGTTCCGGTGCCGGGCGAGCGATCTGCACGGCGGTCCAGGCCAGAAGTGGCATGCTCGTATACTGCACGACAGTTCCCAGCACGACCGAATACCAGCGCGTCTGCAGCTGCTTCAGTTCGTCGACCGGCAGCAGCGCACCGACACTGAACATCGCCACGATGATCAGCCCGTTGATGGCCGGGGCTCCCAGCCACAGGAACGGATCCACCGACATGCCCAGCTGCGGCCAGTACCACGCCAGTCCCGACGAGACCAGCAGCCAGACGAAAATCGAGCGCTGCAGCATGAATTTCCACGCCGTTTCCGGTAAGGTACGAAGGCCCCCGTCAGCGGGGTGTCTGTTTCCCGGTCCACTTCCGGCGGGCACACTAATCCGAAGCACCTCCGAGAGCAATTGACCTGACCTGCTCTCGCGCCGCATACGCCTCAGACGTGGCCGTCCAGCACAAAGCACTCATGACATGTCTGGAAACTCGTTCGGACAACTTCTGCGCATCACCACAGCGGGTGAAAGCCATGGACCGGGCAACGTGGTCATCGTCGACGGCGTGCCCCCCGGGATTCCACTGGACGAATCGGATCTGCAGACCGACCTGGAGCGCCGCCGGCCCGGACAAAGCCCCCTGGTCACACAGCGGCAGGAGTCGGATCAGGCCGAGATTCTGTCGGGTGTCTTTGAAGGACGCACCACCGGGACAAGCATCGCGATCCTGATTCGGAATGCCGATCAGCGCAGCAGTGATTACGCGGAGATTCGTCACAAGTATCGTCCCGGTCATGCGGATTACACGTTCGATGCTCGGTACGGATTTCGCGACTACCGCGGCGGGGGGCGCAGCAGTGCCCGCGAAACGACCGCCCGCGTCGCCGCCGGCGCAATCGCCAAGAAACTGATCGCACGCGATTTCGGGGGCCGGGTCGTGGGCTATGTCACGCAGATCGGTGCCATCATGGCGCGGATCCCGTCACCCGACACAGTGACCCTGCAACAGGTGGAATTCCTGCCCGACGGCTCACCCAATTTTGTCCGCTGTCCGGACTACGAGGCGGCCGCCAGAATGGTGCAGCTGATCGACGAGGTTCGCCGCGATACAGATTCGATCGGCGGCGTCGCCGAAATCGTGGCCACCGGGATCCCCGCAGGTCTGGGCGAACCGGTCTTCGACAAACTCAAGGCCGATCTGGCCAAAGCGCTGTTCAGCCTGCCCGCTGTCCTGGGCGTGGAATACGGCATCGGTTTCGGTTGCGCCGAACTTCGCGGCTCAGAGAATAATGATACATTCGTAACACTTGTCGCAGCCGGAACAGCTGCTCCCCCATCGCCAGGCTCCGTCACTGGTATTCCGGCATCCGCAGGTCCGGAGGCATTCTCCGGCAGCGCGTCGCCCGTTATCCGCACGGCGTCCAATCGCCATGGCGGCATGCTGGGCGGAATCAGTTCCGGCATGCCGATTGTCCTGAGGGCCGCCGTGAAACCGACCAGCAGCCTGGCCAGAGAACAGCCCACCGTGACGACGGACGGACAGCCGACCCTGATTCGCACAAAAGGCCGACACGACCCCTGCCTGCTGCCCCGCTTCATTCCCATGGCGGAGGCCATGGTGGCGCTGGTCCTGGCCGATCACTGGCTCCGCTGGAAGGCCATCCGCAACCGGTGACGGCAGTTCTGACCGGCCGGAAGTCGATCAGTGATTCGAACACAGAGCCCAGACATCGTCGGTCCTGACGGAAAACTGGTTCAGTACACGCGAGGTGGCGGCTGTTCCGCCGCCAAATCTTCCGTGCTCCAGGTACTGGGTCCCGGCGAGTGACAGCACGGTAATCAGCCGCTGATCAGGATCGACAATCCAGTATTCCGGAATTTCCGCACGGGCGTAGTCGCGGCGCTTGTCTAAAAAATCCCGCTGGCGCGATTCCGGGCTGTCGCTGACAACTTCGACCACCAGGATGGCGGAACTCGGGTACTTTTGTCGGGCGTTCTCGCTGCCGGGCGCTCCAGCTCCCGCTGCCGGGCGCTCCACAACCAGCAGGTCAGGTTCGCGAATCGTGCCGGAGAACAATCTGAGCGGAAGCGGAGCAAACAATGCCTCACCGCGGCGATGGCTGGCACACCAGCTGGCGAACTGTTCGTACAGAAACGCCACAATCCTCTGGTGCAGCCATGTGGGCATAGGCAGGATCTCGATGCAGCCATCCGTCAGTTCGATGAAATGCCGGGTCTCAAGCTGAAAATAGTCATCCTCGGTCCACTCACCCTGAGTCGGAAACAGCGTGGCCAGCGCCCAGACAGGGTCGCCGCGGAGGGATGGCGGAATGCGGACTTCTGCGCCGGCACCCGGCATTGTTGTGATGTCACCCGACATGTCCCACCTCAGAATACCGGACCCGGAACCCACGGACAGAATTCCTCATCGCCAATCCCCTGGGCCTCGCTGAGTGTCGGATGCCCGCTGGCGGTGGCAATGATCATCTCGAAGATTTCCCGGCCCACCGATTCGATCGTGGCCCCCTCCAGAATCGTTCCGGCGTTGATGTCCATATCCTCCCGCATCCGGTTGAACATGGGAGTATTCGTGGCGACCTTGATCGTCGGAGCCGGCTTGCAGCCAAAACAGCTGCCTCGTCCCGTCGTGAACACAATTACCTGGCAGCCTCCCGCCACCATTCCGGTCACCGATGCCGGATCGTATCCGGGTGTATCCATCAGCACGAATCCGCGTTCCGTCACCGGCTCGGCGTACTTGTACACGGCCCGCAGCGGTGACGTGCCGCCCTTGGCCACGGCACCCAGCGATTTTTCGAAAATCGTCGTCAGCCCTCCCTGTTTGTTGCCATAGGACGGGTTGTTGTCAATCGAGGCATAGTGTCGTCTGGCATAGTCTTCCCACCAGCGAATCCGTTCCAGCAGCGCTTCTCCGACTTCACGTGAGACAGACCGTCGCGTCAGCAGCTGTTCGGCCCCATAGACCTCCGGGATTTCCGACAACACCGCGGTGCCACCGTGGGCCACCAGCAGATCGCTCGCGTAGCCCAGAGCCGGGTTCGCCGTGATGCCGCTGGCACCGTCGCTGCCCCCGCATTCCAGTCCGACCATCAGTTCAGAGATCGGAATCGGTTCGCGACGCACGTCGTTCGCCTGAGCCAGCAGATCCCGCAGAACACCAACGGCGCGGTCGACAGTCTTCCGCACGCCGCCCACTTCCTGAATGTTCAGCATCATCGGCTGGCGTTCGTCGGATCCGGAACGCCGCCTGCCACCCAGCTGAACGAGTCCGTAATCTGCCTGCAGCTGACCCGCTTGCGCCGTCTCGCAGCCCAGACCCAGAATCAGGCTGGCGGCAATATTGGGCTGCCGCGCGAAACCGGCCAGTGTGCGATTGAGCTGCTGATGATCTTCGCCCCCGGACGAAAATGCGCAGCCACCCTTGTGAATCAGCGGAATGACGCCGTCCACGTTCGGATAGGCGGCGAGATCGGATTTCGCCAGCTCCTGTGCCACATACCGGGCGGTTGTGGCCGAACAGTTCACGGTGCTGATCAGGGCCACATAGTTGCGCGTTCCGCAGGTACCGTTGGCGCGGCGAAATCCCTGAAATGTGCGAGGTTCGATGGCCAGGGAGGGCTTCCGCAGATCGGTGCAG
>SYLK01000715.1 GCA_005809115.1 Planctomyces sp.
CCGTGCCTGATTTCCATGCTACCCACGTTCAATCGGGCATTCTACTCAACCCGCTGCGAACATCGGGATTTCACCGCATGTCTGTCTGAGGCGTCAGCAGGTTGCCATCCGAGATGACGAAAAGTTTTCCACGGAAAATCTTCAGCCGACTGGACCAGATGCCGATAATTCCGCTATAATCCTCCCGGCTCTTTCAATTCGCGGTTTCCTCCGAAATCGCTCATCCTGCGCAGAATACACGATCATTCCCGGGGCGGTAGCCAAGTGGCTAAGGCAACGGATTGCAAATCCGTCACGCGAGGGTTCGACTCCCTCTCGCCCCTTTCAGAGAAGCGGTGTTCCGATGACTCGGAAACACCGCTTTTTTTGTTCCCGATCGGTCCGTCGTCGGCCCTCATGCCGACGATGCTGCGGCGACGCTATGGCATTCACGACGCCGGATCGTGCCGAGCGGCTCCCCTGGGGCTGACGATTTCGGATCAGGATTCATGCGTTCCAGCGGTTCACTCGATGGCTGGCCGAAGAATCAGGCCGCCTGCCGGGATCTGCCATGCGGTCACGGAGTTCTGGTCTGACTGGCTCTGCCCATGAGCGTTCCTGGTTCCGCCGCTGAGGAAACAGATTCCTCCATGGCCGGGCGACGAATTCGGCGGACGAGTCTCGGCAAACAGATGCACAACCCGAAACTCCCCCAGAGCACACAGGACGCCGGCTCCGGAACCACCGCCGCAACGTTGCCGGAAATTGTCAGCCGATAATCGCCATGGTCATTACCGCGGGGACGACCTGACGGATCCAGCACAATCGGTTTGTCGGGCGTGCCGTCGAACCCGGCGATCATCGCCGCCACGGCATCAGCAAGACCAGCGGGATCGGTCACATCGAAGAACGGCTCAGCGGCCACGGCCACGAGGTAATTGCCCGCAGCCAGGACTTCCGACAGAAACGAATCCGCAATGGACACGGAGCCATCGGAAAATCCCAGAGGTCCTGCCGGGTCAGGGTCATCATCGCTGAAGGCGATGAAGTCCGAAACATCCAGTCCCCCGTCGTCATGGAACAAGAGCAGGTATGAGTCGATGAAGGCGAATTCACTGTCGCCGTTCAGGTCGACGGGACTGCCGGTAACATCATCAAGTTCGAACGATCGTACGTCGAGACTTACCGTTCCGGCCGTGGTCACTGAAAATGCAACAACGTCGATCGAAGTCCCGACGGGCGCGCCGGTCACATCAACAACGTTCACCAGCGTCCCGTCATGCACGAGCATTGCGGCCTCGGCTGATGACATGCAGCGGAATACCCCAGCGGCCATCACGGCAAACAACGTCAGCGAACGGAAGACGAGCATCGGAGTGTTCCTGTTTTCTCTGGAAAGGAATTCAGAAGTACAGAGGCCTTCCGGATGTCGCTTCGTCAGACTGCAGCTTCTCGGCCAGCCGCCGATTCTTGTGACCGTCGCCGCGTGTTGTCAAGCCAGTTCTGGTCCGGATCCGGCGACTCCATGGCAGTTTCAGAATCCACGCAGAATTCATTTCGCACAGCGTTGAAGGTTGCCTGCGTGGAATGCAAAATTCCGCACGCGGGGAGGATGACTCTGATTGCCCCAAGTATGTGCGGAAATCTCCCCTCCATCGCTGACTCCTGGTTTCGTGCCGCGCCGTCGACACTGGCTGGCCCGTGGGTGGCCTGCGAGTGAATCTACACAGTATCGGAGTTCCCATGAAGCGTCCATTGAGATTTCTGCGTGCATGGCTGCGTGACCTGGTGCAGAGTCCCGTGTACTTTGGGGAGGCTCCGCGGAGGCGACTCGGCGTGCCAGCAGCGAACACCAGCCGCCAGAGTGCCCTGGGCGCGTTTCCAGAACACCTCGAAGTACGCACGCTGCTGGCCGGCGTGGCGGAACTCGAGCCGAACAACAGCATCGGTGCCGCCACCGCACTGACGCTCACCAATGACCCGGCCGACACCGGGATGTACACCGCGTACGGCATGGGAACACAGTCTCCGGCCACCAGCGGCAACTTGTGGAGCGATCCGGATTACTGGAGCTTCACGGCACTTGCCGGCGACGTGGTTGCGGTCACTGTGGCGACACCGACCACCAGCGTCGATCCCTACGTGGAGCTGCGCAACTCCGCCGACGGTGTCCTCGCGTCCGACAACAACAGTGGCGCTGATGGCGACGCCTTTATCAGCACGTTTACGATTGCCAGCAGCGGGACTTACGTGGTCCGCGTGGGCAAGGAATCGGCCAGCACCGTGGCGGGTGAGTATCAGCTGCGAATCGACGTGGCTCGAGGAATCAACATCGAGACGGATGCGCAGTATGCGAATGACTCGATCGCCGGGGCTGACCAGATCCGGCTGACGCAGGGTGCGCCGCGCCAGGTCGTGGGCGATGTCAGCGGGTCAATCATGGCCGCCGAAGGATCGAATACCGACGAGGACTTCTTCTCGCTCGGTCGACTCGCCGCCGGAAACACGGTGAACCTGACGACCGTCCTGCCGGCCATCAGCTCTCTCGGCGGCCGCGTCCGGCTGGTGAACAGCGCCGGCGCTGCGGTCACAGACACGGACGGCAACACGAACAAAGGTGCGTTTACGGGAACGATCGCTGCC
>SYLK01000716.1 GCA_005809115.1 Planctomyces sp.
CGGGTGCTGCTCGCATCGCGTGTGCTGCTCGCATCGCTCGTTCTGAGCGCCTCATTGCTGCTCGGAGCCACAGTCGCACTGGCAGCCACAATGGTATTGGCAGCCACAATCGTCTTGGCAGCAACGGAGTCGGCGGATGCCGGAGATATCGTGCAGACCGAGGATATCGGCCATCTGCGAGTTCGTCCGGACCAGATTGAACTGAATTCGCCCGAATCATCCGATCAGGTGCTGGTATTCGGGAGCGTGAACGACGGGACGGAGATCGACCTGACGCGCGGAGTTCAGTATTCGGCGGCCGACGAGATTGTGCAGATTTCTGCCTCGGGCCGTGTGATTCCGGTGAGGGACGGCAGCACAGTGCTGACTGTGCGACACGGCTCGCACATGGTCGTGATTCCGGTCAGCGTGCGGGGACTGAGTGGCCCCGAGCCCGTTTCGTTTCGGCACGAGATCATTCCTGTGCTTTCGAAAGCTGGCTGCAATTCGGGTGGTTGCCATGGCAAGGCGGAAGGCCAGAACGGGTTCCGGCTCAGTGTTTTCGGATACGACGCGGCGGCTGACTACGATGCGATTGTCCGGGACGGCCGTGGTCGGCGTGTCTTTCCGGGCGCGCCCGCAAACAGCCTGCTGCTGACCAAAGCGACGGGTGACGTTCCGCACGGCGGTGGGCTGAAGATTGAGCGAAATTCCCGCTGGCAGCGCCTGCTGCTGCGCTGGATTTCTGAAGGGCTTCGGCTGGATGCAGCTTCCGAGAATCCTGTTTCGGAGATCCGGATTGAGCCGGCCGAGGTGACGCTGGGAGTTCGTGGATCGCAGCAACTGCGCGTGATCGCGGTTGGCCCGGGGGGAAGCAGTCGCTGTGTGACAGCCGAAGCGGACTACCAGTCGAACAACGACGTGGTCGCAGCCGTGAATCGTGACGGACTGATCGAAGCCAGTGCTGTGGCCGGAGAAGCGGCTATTCTGGTGCGTTACATGGGGCATGTGGGTGTCTGTCGCGTCACGCGACCCGGTCCGCCCGGCACCTTCTCTCGACCTCCCGAAAACTCGTTTGTGGATCGGCTGGTCTGGGACAAGCTCCAGCGGCTGCGGGTAGCTCCCGCCGGTCCCGCCGATGACGCCACGTTCCTGCGGCGGGTGTTTCTGGACACGATCGGCACCCTGCCCACGGCAGCGGAGGCCCGTGAGTTTCTGGCCAATGTTTCACCGGAGAAACGCAGTGATCTGATAGAACGACTCCTGTCACGGCCCGAGTATGGCGTCTACTGGGCGCAGCGCTGGTCCGACCTGCTGCAGGTCGACAAGGACATCGTGACGCCCCAGGGTGCTTTCGCAATGACGCGCTGGATCCATCGACAGATTGAAGACAATCTGCCGTTTGATCAGTTCGCGCGATCGATTCTGACAGCGGAAGGGTCCACCGTCAGCGAATCCCCGGCGGGATTCTTTCAGGTGCAGTCCGACCCGGAGAAGGCAGCGCGAGCAGTCAGCCAGCTGTTCCTGGGGATCCGAATCGAGTGTGCTCAGTGCCATCATCATCCTTTCGAGAAGTGGGACCGAAAGGACTACTACGGCTGGGCCGGCTTTTTCACGGGAATCGAGCGTCGAGCAGCTGCTGCGGGATCACTCAAGATTGTCAGTACGACGGGGGAAGACCTGAAGCACCCCGCCACCGGGCTGACCGTTCCGGCGACGCCCCTAGGGGGCACCACGGCCGATTTCCTGAACGGCGGTGACCGTCGCCGATTCATGGCACAGTGGGTTACTGACGGCAACAACCCCTGGTTCGCCCGCACACTGGCAAACCGGCTGGTCGCGCACTTCTTCGGTCGGGGGCTGGTTGAGCCGCTGGACGATATGCGCGCTACCAATCCAGCCACAAATGAACCACTGCTGCAGGCTCTTGCAGACCACCTCCGCGAACTCAGATTTGACGTCAGGGCTTTCACCCGGACTCTGCTGAATTCCCATGTTTACCAGCTCAGCGCAACAACCAGCGAATCCAATCAGCTGGACGAGCAGAACTACTCGCATGCTGCCTGGAAACCCATGCCTGCCGAGGTTCTGCTGGATGCGGTGTCGCAGGTCACGGGCGTTCCCGAACAGTTCAACGGGTGGCCGCTGGGGTACCGGGCCATTGAGATCTGGGACAACAAGCTGCCTTCACACTTCCTGCAGGTGTTCGGTCGGCCGGCGCGGCAATCGGTCTGCGCCTGTGAACGTGGCTCTGAACCGGCGATTGCCCAGGCACTCCACCTGATGAACTCAGAATCCACGACCCGGCGGCTGGCCGATCAGCACGGGTTCGCCGCACGCCTTGCCCGCTCGAATCTGACGGATGGTCAGATTGTCGAGGAGATTTATCTGGCAGCTCTCAGCCGACTCCCCCAGGAGGCGGAGCGAGAGCTGATGAGTCGGGCGTTCGCACAGACCGCAGACCGCCGCGAGGCTGTGGAAGACGTCGTGTGGACACTGCTGAATACCCGGGAGTTTGTGTTCAATCATTAGTCCCTTGAAATCGGTCCCGCCAAAACTGTCTGCTGTCGGCCAGACGACAACGGAAAGCTGCCCGTCAGATCCGGAACGCTCACATGTTCAATCAGACCTTTGGAACCCAGAATCGATTCTGCGACGGCGTGACGCGGCGGCAGATGCTGCATGTCGGAGCGACCCGGCTGCTGGGCGGGCTGACACTTCCCGGCCTGCTGCAACTGCAGGCTCAGGCGGCCACCGGACGACCGGCTCGAGCCAGGTCCTGCATCTTTCTGATGCTTGAAGGCGGTCCGAGCCATATTGATATGTGGGACCTGAAGCCGGAGGCTCCGGCCGAGATTCGGGGACCGTTCAGTCAGATTTCCACCAATGTGCCGGGGACGCAGATCAGTGAGATTCTGCCGTTGTGTGCCGGCGTGGCCGACAAGTTCACGATCCTCAGATCTCACAGTCACAATGACAATGCGCACCAGACTGGTCGCCACTGGGTACTGACGGGTTACCCGCCGAACTTTGCGGATGGTCAGGCCAGGGGGGTGCCGTTCAACGAGCTGTATCCATCCATCGGGTCAATTGTCAGCCGGGAACTCGGACCCGGCGGAGATGTTCCGCCATACGTGGAACTGCCCAATGCACTGGGGCCGGGAGGGCCGGGGTTCTATGGCGCGAAGTTCGCGCCTTTCACAATCGACAATGACCCGGTGCAGCCGGACTTCAGTGTGCGTGATCTGAATGTCCCGGCCTCCATTTCCAGTGATCGATTCGCCCGCCGGCAGCAGCTGCGTGCCGCGGCCGAACAGCTGGGAGCCGGCAGCGCTGCGACGGGACGCGCCGTCATGCTGGGATCCTATTACGAGCAGGCCATGGATCTGGTAACATCGCCGCAGGCACGCCAGGCGTTCGATATTCAGGCAGAGCCGGCCGCGGTCCGGGAACGATACGGTCACACTTCCATCGGTCAGTGTGCTCTCCTGGCGCGGCGACTGGTGGAGGCGGGGTGCCGGTTTATTGGCGTGGACCATGGCAGCTGGGACACGCACTTCGACAACTTCACCAGCCACAGCAAGGCACTGGTGCCGCCCACCGATCGCGCCTTCAGCAGTCTCGTGTCAGATCTTGACGAGCGGGGTCTGCTGGACGAGACGCTGGTGATCATGATGGGTGAGATGGGACGGACGCCGCGCATCAACAAGGATGCCGGTCGCGATCACTGGTCGCAGTGTCAGACCGTGATCATGGCTGGCGGCGGCATCCGACGCGGAGCCGTCGTGGGGGCCAGTGACAACACCGCCAGCCTTCCGATCACGCATCCGTATGGGATTCAGGATCTGCTGCGGACTGTCTTCCATCTGATGGGTGTGGATGCCGACAAGGTCTACCACACTCCCGTCGGACGGCCTGTCCCGATCGTGAGTGGCGGTCGACGAATCGACGAAGTGCTCGCATGATCGGTTCCGCAGGAGGGGTGTACCGTGGCGGCGTGTTCGGTGGTGGAATCGGCGGCGGAATCCGCGTCTGGCGGAATCGGAATTGCTCAGATGCAGCACAATTGTCGGAGCTGACCGCATGACTTTGCTGCGAAAATGGCACTACCCCAGGCAGCCACGCCAGCGGACTTCGACCCGCTGGCAGGCCACGATCGCATCGTGTCTGCTGCCCGTCGCACTGTTGTTCGGGATTCCTGCAGCCAGTGCTCAGATGACTCCGGGAGCTGGCTACGTCTATCCGCCGGTGATTCGGGCAGGCGAAGTCACTCGTGTTCAGCTGGGTGGTTTCGACCTGACTGTTGATCTGCAGTGGTTCGTGCATGACGGACACGTGCGGCTGCAGACTCTGGGACCTCCTGGTGACTTTCACCTGCCTCCGCCTCCTTACTGGATCGGACCCAGGGCGTCCGCGTCAGCACTGCCGATCCCGCGTGAAGTACCGGCGGAATTCCATGTGGATGCCGCGGCACCGGAAGGATTTGTGCGCTGGCAGGTGGCGAATGCCAACGGCGTCTCGCAGACGGCACTCGTGTTTGTCAGTCGGAGCCCGGAGGTGCTGGAGTCACGGTCGCGTGATTTTCCGCAGCGGCTTTCCGCTGTTCCGGTCGGTGTCTCCGGCAGGCTGAGTCGACTGACTGAGGTGGATCGGTATCAGTTTGTGGCTGAACGCGACGAGGTGATCACTCTGGACCTGATGGCCCGTCGGCTCGGGGCGGATTTCAATGGCGTGATTCAGGTCCACGACGATACGGGACGAATGCTGGCTGATTTCGCTGACACACTGGGACTGGACGGTGGAGTCGCATTCCGGGCGACCGCGGGAGTCAAATATACCGTCAGCCTCCGCGACGCGGACTTTCGCGGCGACCGGGCCTACGTTTATCGACTGTATATTTCCCCTGGTCAGCGAGCGATGTTTACGATTCCGGCGGCCGGGCAGCGCGGAACGACGGCCACGGTGGACGTGTTTGGTGCGGGGCTGGCGACGGGGCAGTCGGCCATCGAGTCAATCCGCCAGGAAGTCGCCTTCGCCAGTGACACTCTGCAGGCGATGCAGACTCTGACGCTCGGAACGGCCACTGGTACCGCCCTCGTCTCCATGCCGCTCAGCGACCTGCCGGAACAGACACGTGCTCGGACAGTTGCCGGTGCCGCTCCGACGGTGCAGACCGTGATTGCTCCGGGGGCCGTTACCGGACAGATGACGTCAGATCCGAACGGACATCGCTTCCAGTGGCAGGCCGGGGCGAACGAACCGTGGAGGGTTTCACTGCAGTCCCGTGCGATCGGCTCGCACATGGACGTGGCACTGGAGATTCTTGACCCGGACGGAAAACGGATTGCTGACAATGACGATCGCCCGGGCACGACCGATGCGGGCGTCGCGTTCACCACGTCTGCTGGTGGTCAATACACGGCTGTCGTGCGCAGTTTCACGGCGGCTTCGGCTTCGGGCGAAGACCTGGGAGACGTGTATCGTCTGGAATTGCGCCGCCAGACTGCCGATTTCTCTCTCAGCGTGCCACAGCAGGTGACACTGCCGCTGGGCGGCCGGACTGAACTGACGGTACAGGCACTGCGTGAGGGAGGCTTTGCCGGGGAGATCCGGCTGACGGTGGACGGATTGCCTGCAGGAGTCAGTCTTCAGGGTGATTCCGTCATTCCGGCGAATGCGAATGAAGTCAAACTCCCGCTGCAGTCGGCAGCGGATGCCGCGGTCGTCGCGGCGGTGTTGCAGATTCGCGGGACCGCCGTGGTGGGTGATGCGGAAGTCACGCGGCAGGCCCTCGCGGATGCCGGAGGCAGCCTCTGCCCGGTCGGCTCAATGACGGCTGTTCCGAAAATCCCCCAGGTGCTGCTCGCCCTGACGATGCCTGCGCCGTTTTCCATACAGGTCGTGGATCGTGATCGTCAGCACGACGTGCACCGCGGCACCACGTTTCTGGCCGAACTTGATATCGTCCGCGAGCCGAGTTTCAGTGGCGAGATCCAGCTGGAAATGTCCGCTCGGCAGGATCGCTATCGCCGAGGCATCGCCGGTGGAATCCTGATCGTTCCACCGGAACAGACCAAGGTCTTCTATCCCTGCTTTGTTCCGGAGTGGCTTGGCACAGAACTCACCTGCCGCATCGTCGTCCATGGCGTTGCGGCAATTCCGGACCACAGGGGGACACTGCGCTCCGTGAGCCGGGCCGGGGACGCCAGAATCACCATGATCATGGAAGGTGCACTGCTGAAACTCACAGCGGTTGACTCCGAGCTGGTCGCCGCGCCGGGAGCAGCGCTGGAAATCCCTGTCAGCATCGCCCGATCGCCCAGACTGCCGCTGGAGACGAAGGTGGAACTGACCGTGCCGGATGAAATCGCCGGCCTGCTGCATGCGGATGCCCTGATCCTGCCGCCCGGTCAGGACCGTGGAACATTGTCAATCACCTCTGTGGCAGACCCCCGCCTGCAGGGCCCGTGGAAACTGACACTCAAGGCGACAGCACTGCAGGATGGCAGATGGCCGGTTATCTCGCAGACAGACATTTCAGTCCATATGGCCGCCGGAAGTCAGGATCTCCCCGCACCCGAAAGCGGTGCATGGTCTGCGGGATCTGTGTTGCCAGCGGGATCTGTGTTGCCGACGGGATCTCTGTCGCCGACGGGATCTCTGTCGCCGACGGGATCTCTGTCGCCGGCGGAGCCCGGGGCATCCGGTC
>SYLK01000717.1 GCA_005809115.1 Planctomyces sp.
ACTCCTGGTTCCAATCCGCCCATTGATGAAGAGACCGTGCTTGAGATTTGCGATGCCATGTTTGGAGCCGGAATCGTGCTGGACCATGGTTTGCAGGGGATTTCACTGGTCCAGGTCCTCAATCATCCCCACCTCCAGATGCCTGGCTGGACGATCGCCCGCAGCCTTGCGCCGGATGCCGTTTGTAATGAACTCATCCACCGCATTGGAGTGGACTACGGGTTTGGGCCAAGCCTCAGCTGCAACCCGGTGATCCTATTGGTGCAATGGTCGCACAACCAGAAGTGCCACTGGGTCTGTATCGATTCCGTGAGATGCGTCCTCGGTCTGCACTATGCCACTCTGTGCGATCCGCTGGACGCCGGTATCCACATCGTGCCGCTGTCGCAGGGAGAACCGTTCAGCTATGCCGCGCAGCGCACAATCGATCTTGAGCTATGGGGTAAGGATCCCTTTCACGACTTCGCCACGCCACGCACCGCCTCATCCACGATTCGATACATTGAAAACCGGCGCACGCACCATCATCGCGTCGCGATCACAAACTTGCTCTGTCGCGAAACCTGATCACCGCCACAGGAGTGAGGGCAGAGGTGCCCGGCACCTGGAAGCACCATGCCCAAACGGACGACAACCTGGGTCTGCCGGTTGATGCCGAGCAGTTCGCACAGATCCCCGTGGGCGGAATGACTCAGCAGATCAAGTTTCCGGGCATCCCGGGGCACTGGTGGCTCTACTTGACGCGGCGACCAGACAGATCCGGATGAATTCGCCGAAACCGGAGTTTGCAGCCCACACGCCAGCCGTGTATCCTGAAGGGACATCAGCTCGTCGCCCCACGTCACCCGAGACACCTGATGATCACGCTGCTCGGAGAAAACGCCAGTTTCTGCGACGGCATCACCCGCCGGAACTGGCTGAAAGGCGATGTTCTGGGCACTGCCGGGCTGACGCTGGCGGATGTTCTGCAACTGCAGTCGCGAGCCGGCGAATCCGGACGTCCCAGCCACAGGTCTGCTGTGATCTTTGTTGAGCTGGCTGGCCTCGGTTCCTGGTGGAGGAGCGGCAGATGGTGAAGGAGTTGGTGTGAGGGGTGAACGTTCAGCAGATCCCACGTCACTTGATCTGAGCGGCTGCCGCCAACTATGTCAGACCGAATCGCGCAGCGACATCCCACGTGGAATCTTCAGCAGATTCTGACGTGCCTGATTTACCTGCTGATCATCAAAGTTATCGTGGGTGTGGTTGTCAATTATCGGGATTATCTGCCGCCGAATTTAGAATCCGAGTTTCTGCAGGGGCGGGAGCCATATTTTTTCGGCAGTTATCGCTGGGCGTTCTACGTTCATATCGCCTCCGGCCCCGTTTCGCTGATCCTGGGAATGCTGCTGATCAGCGAGCGGTTCCGCATCTGGTCGCCCCGCCGGCATCGCATTCTGGGGCGGCTGCAGACGATCAACGTCCTGCTGCTCGTCGTTCCCAGCGGTCAGTGGATGGCGATCTGGTCAGACGCCGGACCGGCCGGAATCTCCGGCTTTTCCGCGCTGGCTGTCGCCACCGGCGTCTGCTGCGTCCAGGGGTGGAGGATGGCCGTCCGCCGGCGCTTTGCCGCCCATCGTCGCTGGATGTGGCGATGCAGTCTGCTGCTTTGTTCCGCCGTGACACTGCGAATGATCGGAGGAATTGTGGAAATCGCGGGACTCAACCCCGCATGGACGTATCCCGTGGCCGCCTGGATCAGCTGGCTGGTCCCGCTGGGTGTGTTGGAATGGAGCCTGATGCGTACGCTGCCGATTCGGAAATCAGCCTGACTTCGTTGGCCACCGGTTCATCGCTTTTCGCACACCGGGCCGTGGCAATGCTCCTGTGGACCGGAAAACTCAGTATTCATGTTCACCCAAAGTGTCGTTTCCAGCGATAGTCATCACCGCGCTGCGAACCGACGCAGGCAATCCGGCACTGATGAATGTTGCTGATCCGTCCGCAAAGACCGCATAGAATCCGCCGGCATGCGATAATTCGGAATCTGCCGTCAATCCGAGCACCATCTGCTGGTCAGCATCCTGTGGAGCCATCCAGGGAACAGCTCTGTCTTCCGGCGTTTCAATGACCATCAGCGTCTGCGAAGTCCCGTCTTTGATCTCAGATTCTCTTCGAGAGGTGCTGCCGTGGAAGAAACAACCTTCGCCGGCGACACCGAGGTATGTGGTGAGACCGGGCCGGCCGCCGAGACTTGGACACCGAAAGACGTTCGGTTGTTTTTCAAACGCCGCCTTGTTCGCCGGATCATCCCACGGCCTGGACAGGTCGATGCTGCTGTACAAGACTTCCTCTTCGATGAACGGCAGAATCAACGTCCGCCAGCTGTGAAGCGGGCGACCGCCGGAGTCGACCGTATACGCCGGCGGAAAAGAACCGTATCTGTTATTGTAGTTCCACAATGCCAGCCCGATTGTTTTCAGGTTGTTCCTGCATTGCGTCCTCCTCGCTGCGTCGCCTGCCCTTCGAGTCATCGGCAACAGAAAAACCGCCCAGAGTGCGACTACGATCCCACAGCCCAGCAGATATTTTTTCCCTCGGGACCAGCCGGAAGACTTTACCGTGGTACCGACGTTTTCCGGGCTCGCAAACGGGTTCTCGTTCATGGTCGTCTCTGCGAAGAATTCCAGTGACGTCACGGCTTCATGGATTGCCTGAGCGATTCCTTTCGGCGTCACTTGGCACCGGCGCATTCAGAATACCGTGAATTGCGGCGCACTCCAACGCTGATCCGGGAGCGATTTCGACGAAGCTGAGTCGCGGGGAGTCGTGCTGGTAGCCGCTCAGTTGTCACTCCGACCGGGACAAGCCCGGCGGAAGCGTTGGATCTGCCGTGGAAGGGCAAATACCCGTCAGGAAAATCAGGTCACGACAACGCGTGCAGCCGGAGGGGCCGGTCAGTTTCCGGGATCTGACCCATCTGCCACGACTTCTGTTGAGTCCGCCGTGAGAAAGTCTTCTCAGGAATACAAGACTCCCAACGTTTGCTGTAAAAAGGCCGTACAGGCCAGCACGGCTGTTTCGTCCAGAATACGCACACTGCGGCAGCGTGCATGCCAGTAATGGCCGACTTCAGGCTACCGCGGCCCAGGCCTTCATCCTCGCTCAGCGGCCGGCCGTGCTTCCTCTTTGTTCGCTCGCTGCACAATGTTCTCAGCAGCATCAGCCACCGCCGAGCCACCTCGGAGTCATCCCACTCCTGCACGACATTGGGGCGAGAACGCAGCACCGGGTGGACGTGATTCGAAAGTACCGCCTGACAGAGCAGGTCGATTCCGAAATACCGAGCCTGATGCACCAGTTGCTCGTCGATCCACAACTTTCGGTGGTCGTAGTTCCGGCCCCATACCGGATCATCGCCCGGCAGAAATCACCGGCGTACCGTGCGATTCATCACATGGACAATCGCGATCTCGTCCGCCGCAAACACTTCCACCCGAGACATTCGAGCCATCTGTCACCCCCTCGCCAACCCAACTCCCACACTGCAACAGGCAGCAAGATCCCATCCCCCGCCTGCCCTGTCAAAGAAATTCTGTGTCCCTGGCCGACGCCTGGCCAGCCCTCGCTCTCTTCAGGGCGGTGGCTGTTTTGCCATTTTTGTAGGAAAAAACAAGTGAACGCGCAGTCTCTCCTTTTTTTTCCCCGGCAAAGCCGTCAGTATATTTTCGAGGGCGAAGCGGGTATTCCAGCACCCAGGTGAGGTTCTCCGCACCCTGCGCCACAGCAGCCACTCCAAGACAGTTCGATACCAAAGGTCTCGCGATGACACTGAATTCCCGGCTATCGTATGTGACCTCTCGAATCCTCGCTGCGCTGGCCGCTGATCGCCAGCCACGTCGCGGGCGACGATACGGGGGCAATAAGCGAGTCGGGCAACTCCTGGAACCCCGTGTCCTTCTGGCAGCTGTCATATGGGAGGGCGGAGTCGACGGATTTGGCGACGGTACATCGTGGAGTGACCCACTCAATTGGTCTGGCAACACTCTGCCCGACGCAACGGACGACGTCGAAATCGCAGCCGGCTTTACCGGCGTCGTTTACTCCAGTGGTTCCGATACCGTGAACAGCCTCACATCCGCCAGCCCCGTCACCCTTTCCGGCGGGACTCTGACGGTTTCCACAACGATCGATATCAGCAGTTCGTTCAATCTCGCCGGCGGTACTCTTGAAAATGCCACGACGTCGAGCGGTACGATAGTCACAGTCGACAGCAACAGCGTGCTGGACGGTGTGACGCTGAACGGCGACTTGAATCTGGCGGTGGGTCAGCTGACGATTGTGAACGGCCTGACGCTGAACGGGACAGCGACGGTGGGTACGAGCAGCCTGGACAGTTACG
>SYLK01000718.1 GCA_005809115.1 Planctomyces sp.
CCAGCAGAAACGGGTATCGCCAGCAGTTCGTTCTCGATCGCTCCGACGGACCGCCGACGCGTGATCAGCGTTCTCGCCTTACGGCATCCCCCAGGCTGACTGTGACTTCGTTCCGTCTGCCTCGTACGTCGAACGCGGTGACGTGGCCCGCTGCTGTGGCCCTCCTGATCGTGGCCTTTCTGCTGCGGTCGGACGCCAGTCGTCGGCAAGCTGCTGCCCTGACCGGTGCACTGTCATCGCGCGGCCGCCACGAGCTCAGTCGCGACAGCTTCACCGGAACATCACGATAAGGGGTCTCAGGCGGAATCAACCTCACAGCGCCTTCAGGATCAGCGACCAGTCAGCGACCTGTTCCGGCACGGAATCCTGCTGATCCGCCACCACCCCGTCCGGCTTCAGAACCTGCAGTCCGCCCTCCGTCAGCGACAGTTCCGCGCGCTGCGCCAGAGCACTGGATTCCCGGTTCTGACCGCGGTCGAGTAACAGCACGGTCCGTCGAGAGCGTCCGGGCTCATCCCCTGGTCTCAGCGTGAACCAGCCGCTCAGCATGGCTGCCCCGGAGACCGGCGATCGGCGCGCCAGCAGAAGTTCTCTGGCCAGGTCGGCCTCTGACCGCTCCGCGACAATCAGGATCCGGCTGCGATCAATCCCATGCCGGATGGATACGCTGATCGCCGACGCCAGGACCAGGCGAGTATCTTCCACCGTCAGACGTGTGTTTTCTGCGTTGGCCGGGATCGCCAGAGCCAGGCTGCGCGACGACATGACATGCTGCCAGCGTCGCAGGATGGACTCCTCTGTCTGGCCTGCGGTCGACAGCAGGATCAGGATTCCCGGATCCCTCATCAGCACCTGCCGACCAGCGCGGAAGACCACACATTTGCCGGCATCCGCCAGCGCAATTTCACTGCGTTCCATTGCGCCCGATTCTTCCGGAACAGGCCTTACGGCGGCGTCCGGGGTGGTCCCTGTCGGAGTGCCATATTCTTCCAGGTTCCGTTTCGTCAGCGGAATCGGTGACGCCGGTCGCTCCGCCGCCGTCAGGGTCGCCGTGGCTTCTTCCGGAAGCTTGCTGGCCCGGTAACTCAGTCCCACGACGTCCCCGGTCGTCACCCGCTCCAGAGCGTTGAGCAGGTCCGGCAGGGTCGCCGTCGGAATTTCCTCACCGGTTCCCGCGAGTCTGACGGAGCGGATACGAATCACTCCGCTGAGACCCGCCACTGCGGCCGGCGAGTTTTCGAGTGCGACGACGTCCACACCCACTGCTTCGGCGGGGATTTCGGTCTCTGCCGCGGCAACTGCTGCGGCAGGCTTTTCGACGGGCAGATCGGCACCGGATCCATCGACCGGGGCTGCCGCAGCGGCAGCCGCCGCCGGCACCCGACTCGCATTTCCGCTCAACGGCAGCAGACCCAGAAAACCGTAGGGCAACACCGGCAGCTGATCGGCCAGCGCGACCGTCACGGTCACAGGCGCTCCGTTTCGCTCAATCCCCAGGACCAGAGAATCACCGGCATATGCGCGTGACAGGATGTCTGTCAGCACTCCGGACCGCACCACTGCCTGACCGTTCGCCGACCGGATGCGATCGCCCTTCCGCATTCCCGCCTGTTCCGCCGGACCACCGGCATGCAGATCCTCAACGATCAGTTCCTCTGCGAACGGGCCGTTGTCCCGCAGCCGAATCCCGGCACGCCCGGGTTTCAGATCCTTTCCGGCGCGCAGCCGCGCCACGCTGTTCAGTGCATCCTCGATCGGGATCGCAAAACCGATCCCGGAGTCATACCACTCAACCCCCGCCGACGCGCTGTCACTCCCCTGCCCTGACAGGTCAACCAGAGGTCCACCATAGTTCAGAGGCGAGATTCTGGCATCTGTCTGCAGCGCCATGCCGTGGATTCGGTCTCGCGCGCTGACAACTCCGACGGACACATTTGACGCATCGGCGGCAAAAAAACGCCCGATTGCCACGACCCACTGACCAACACGGGCCGCGGCACGAGGCTGCATGGCCGGAACAGCCCAGGTCTCCCCCCGGGCTCGCAGCAGTACCAGCCGACGAACATGGTCTGTGGCAATGATCTCGGCCGGGACGCGATTCCCGCTGATGGTCTCCGCGATCACAGCCTGAGGATTTCCCTGCAGAGCGAATTCACTTGTGAGGATTTCTCCGGCATCGGAGATCACCAGTCCGGTCGATGGTGCGGTGGCTGCCACCGGG
Organism: Planctomyces sp.; assembly: GCA_005809115.1. Taxonomy (GTDB): domain Bacteria; phylum Planctomycetota; class Planctomycetia; order Planctomycetales; family Planctomycetaceae; genus F1-80-MAGs062. Next base: position 2,222 of record SYLK01000718.1, read on the forward strand.
CCGTCGGCAGCCTGACTGCTGCCGACCATTCGCAGTCGAACAATACAGGGATCGATCTGCCGCAGCACGTTCTGCACCGCCGGTCCGAGTTCATCAGCAGCCGCCCCGGCCGGCTGCATCGTCACAGTCTTCGCTGCGTAACTGACCACATCATGGAACTCAGTTGTCGCAGCCAGAAACAGCCAGAGTACCATCCCGCAGAATGCCATGTGCTACCTGTTCCCTGACCGGCCTGTCCCCTGACCGGCCTGTTCCCTGACTGAATCCGCACGCCGCCCGGAGGCATCCGTCCCGTGCCACACGGAACGACCAGTCCAGCTGCTGCCGCAGCAATACGGCACTACCCAGCCACGCACCCCAGTTTCCCCGGTTCTCTCAGGATTGTACAGACTGAATCCCGTGGTCAGGAGAAGCGGACCGCTCCAGGGAGCGCTTTTTCCGAAAAGTACCGGATGACTTGCAAGTGGGAAAACATGGCCGGACAATCCGACGGCGGGACGTTTTTCGGCAGGTAGACCGAGCGAGAACAGGATTGTCGAACAAGCCGCGATCAAACGCCTGTCAGGTAGAGCGACTGGAACCCATGCAATCTCCTCAAAATATCCGCGTGCACCGGGACCAGCGGATTCTGGAACTCGTCTGGCAGGCACAAGATATAACGCGACTGCCGTTTCAGGCGGTGCGCCAGGGCTGCCGCTGTGCCGTCTGTGTGGATGAGTTCACCGGCCGGCGATTGCTCGACCCGGACTCTGTGCCGGCCGACCTTGACGTGCTGGATGTATCACTCACCGGGAACTACGCCATGAAGTTTCGCTGGTCCGACAATCATGACACGGGCTTGTTTACCTGGGATCATCTGCGACAGATCGGCGAACAGCTGGGGTCTGATGCCGTCTGAATCCAGAGGCGGAAGCCGCCGGAAGTCGTCCGGGCAGGACGTTTTGGAGAACGTGTGGAGAACGAGGGACTGTGAGACAGTTTTCGGCACGTCGGGCCTGGATTAGACTGCCTCAGGCAAACCAGCGGCACGCTGCGTCAGCGGACCCCGCGAGAAGGATGTTCGTTACAACCTGTTGAGATCACTCACAACGGAATGATCGCGACAGTCACACAGCAGGAGGATTCGACGGATGGCACTGAAACCCAAAACGAAGGCTGCAGCACAGAAGGCCGGCGACGAACATTCATCGATGCTCGACAATGCACTCGGGCAGATCGAGAAGATGTTCGGCAAGGGATCCATCATGAAGCTGGACGGCCGCGACAACCCGGGCGGCTTTCCGGGAATCTCGACCGGTGCCCTGTCTCTGGATCTGGCGCTCGGGGGCCGCGGTTTCCCACGAGGCAGAATCGTGGAGCTGTATGGTCCGGAATCCAGCGGCAAGACCACTCTGGCCCTGCATGCGATTGCCAATGCCCAGCGCGACGGCGGAATCGCGGCGTTTGTCGACGCGGAACACGCCCTGGATCCCTCCTGGGCTCGTCGCCTCGGTGTCAACCTGGACGAACTGTTGGTCAGTCAGCCGTCGTATGGCGAAGAGGGCCTGCAGATCGTGGAAATGCTGGTCAAGTCCAATGCGGTGGACATCATCGTTCTGGACTCCGTAGCCGCCCTGGTTCCCAAGGCCGAGCTGGACGGCGAAATCGGTGACAGCCACGTCGGGCTCCAGGCACGAATGATGAGTCAGGCCATGCGGAAACTGACGGGCATCATCTCGCGCGCAAGGACCTCCGTGATCTTCATCAACCAGATTCGGGAAAAAATCGGCGTGATGTTCGGCAGTCCCGAAACGACTCCCGGCGGCAGAGCACTGAAGTTCTACAGCTCGGCGCGGGTCGATGTTCGCCGGATCAGTTCCCTCAAAGAAGGCGAAACTCAGATCGGAATCCGCATGCGCGCCAAAATCGTCAAGAACAAGGTCGCACCGCCTTTCAGAGTGGCCGAATTTGACATGTACAATACCCACGGCATCAGCTTCGAAGCCGATCTCATCGACCTGGCCGTGGAAAACAAGATTATCGAACGAAGCGGCAGCTGGTTCAGCTACGGCGGCACCAAACTGGGACAGGGGCGCGATCGCGTGCGCGTCTATCTTGAGGAAAATCCCGCCATGACACAGGAAATCAAACAGAAGGTGCTGGATCTCAAAAACCTCGTGGGCGTCGCCGCCGAGGTTGAAGAAGTCGCTTCCACGGAAGCGGAATAAACGGCCGCAGATCGGAAATCCTGCTTCCTTCCGATCGACGGACTTCCTGCCGGAAACCTGCGCCGTCCGCGACGTTTTCGTCTTCTGCCTGCACCCCCGTTGATATAGATTCCCGCCCGGCGCAAAACGTCCGCCGCAGACTCTCGGGCTCTGTTTCACTGCCCTTCTCCTCCGTTCGCTGTGATCCGCCTTCATGAAAACTGATGAACTGCGCGAAAAATACCTGTCCTACTTCGAAACTCGAGGCTGCGTTCGCCGTCCATCAGACGTCCTGGTTCCGAAAGATGACCCCACCGTGCTGTTTACGCCGGCGGGGATGAACCAGTTCAAGAACGAGTTTCTGGGTATCGGGAAACTCCAGTTCACGAAGGCCGCAACCTGCCAGAAGTGCCTGCGGACGGGAGATATCGGCAATGTCGGCGTCACCGCCTACCACCATACGTTCTTCGAAATGCTGGGAAATTTCTCGTTCGGCGATTATTTCAAACGCGAGGCAATTCACTGGGCCTGGGAGTTTCTGACCGATCGAAAATGGCTGGGACTCCCCGGGGATCGTCTGACCGTCAGCGTCTACAAAGGCCAGCACGGGTTCGACGAAGAAGCCTACAACATCTGGAAGGACGAAATCGGACTGTCCTCCGACCGCATCGCCTGTCTGGAAGAAAGCGAAAATTTCTGGCCGGCCAGCGCACCCAGCCTCGGCCCGGACGGTGTCTGTGGTCCCTGCAGTGAGATTTTCTACCATCCGCCCGGGACCGATCAGGATGTCGAGATCTGGAATCTGGTGTTCACGCAGTTCAATCGGGTCGGACCGCCACCCAACAATCTGCGACCGCTGCCGGCACGCAATATCGATACCGGAATGGGGCTGGAACGCATTGCTGCCGTGATGCAGGGCAAACTGAGCAACTTCGAAAACGATGTTCTCAGACCACTGTGCCTCGCGGCCGCTGACATTATCGGCGTGAAATACGACTTCGACGCACCTCAGGGGCGCCCGCTCCGCCGCATCGCTGACCATGCGCGTGCGGTCACCTTCTGTGTCCATGAAGGTGTCATTCCGGACCGCGATAAAGAACATTACGTCGTCCGGCAGCTCCTCCGCCGCGCACTGCTGGAGGGCTATCTGCTGGGCAAACGCGAGCCTTTCGTCTACCAGATGGTTCCCGCTGTAGTCGCCGTCATGCGCAACGCCTACCCGGATATCGCGGAATCCGTCGCCAGCGTGCAGAACAGCATCCGCGAGGAAGAATCTCAGTTCCTGGGCACCATCGAACGTGGTCTCGGTCGTTTTGAAAAGTGTACCGAAAACGCCAGAAGGGCCGGCGTCTCGGCCATTTCTGCCGATGATGCCTTTTCGCTCCATACCGAAGACGGTTTTCTGATCGAACTCACCGAATCCCTGGCGGCCAGTCGCGGTCTGTCCGTCGATCGCAGCCGGTTCGATCAACTGATGGACGAACATTCCGACATCAGTCGCGGCCGTCGGGAAAGCGCCGTCATGGTGGCCGGCCCGCTGGACCTGATTCGAAAAAAATCCGGCGATACCAGGTTTCTGGGTTACGATACGCTCGCCGCCGATGCCACCATCGTGGGACTGATCGTGGACGGGGCTGCCGTGCCGTCGGTCGAGCCCGGTTATTCCGGTCCCGTCGGAGTGATCCTCGACCAGTGTCCGTTCTATGGTGAAGCCGGCGGTCAGGTGGGTGATACCGGACTGCTGACCGCGCCCGGACTAAAATTCGAAGTCACAAATTCGCTGCGACACCAGCAGACGCTGTTCGTTCTCGAAGGGCGTCTGAAGTCCGGCCGACTGACAACCGGCCTGACCGTCCATGCGGCTGTCGATGCCGATCGCCGGGCCGCCATCCGTCGCGCCCATTCAGCCACCCATATTCTGCATCACGCCCTGCATCAGGTGATCGGCCCGCAGGCCACTCAGCGAGGGTCGCGAGTGGACGGAGATGCCCTGCGGTTCGACTTCGCCCACAAACAGGCCATGACGGCGGCAGAGCTGCGACGGGTCGAAGACATCATCAATCGCCGAATCGCCGAGGGCGCTGCCGTGACCACCGAGCTGCTGGATCTGGATGCTGCCAGAAACAAAGGGGCCATGGCACTGTTCGGTGAAAAGTATCCGGATCGCGTCCGTGTGGTGTCGATGGGCGACTTCAGCATTGAATTATGCGGAGGCACTCACCTTTCCAACACCGGACAGGTTGGCCTGTGCCGGATCACTTCCGAGGAACCTGTGGCCAAGGGCGTACGCCGGATGACCGCCCTGACCGGTCCCCGGGCATTGCAGAAAAGCCGCGAAACCGATGAACTGGTGGCGCAACTGCAGCGACTGCTGAAAGCTCACCAGCCCCAGGATCTCCTGCTGCGCGTGGAGACTCTGCAGTCCGAAGTGAGGAATCTCAGCCGGGAACTTGCCCGGCTGACCCGCGAATCCGTGGCGGATTCCGTACAGCACCTGGTGCAGAATGCACACGTGGTCGGCGGCGTACGAATCGTGGCACACGCTCTGACCGATGTTCCGCGGGAATCACTGCGCGAATTTGCCGATCAGCTCCGCGACCATTATGGTCCGATGGCCCTCATTCTGGGCGCCGTCATCGAAGGAAAAGTCGCGCTCATCGCTGCTGTCAGCCCGGAACTCGTCCGCGAGAAATCCCTCAGCGCCTCCGACTGCGTCAAAGCCGCTGCCAGGGTCGCTGGTGGTGGCGGAGGTGGTCGTCCCGATCTGGCCGAAGCCGGTGCAAAGCTGACCGACAAACTGCCCGACGCCATTGCCGCCGGCGAAGCATACTTCCGCAGTGTTCTCAGCTGACGCCGCCTGCAGGCAGATGTGATTCGTCCGGCAATGCGTTATCATCGGTCCCGGCCGCCCCGTCCGGAGTCCTGCGTGTCGGAGTCTTCATCATGTACCGCTGGCTGCTCACCGCCGCATTGCTGCTGCCCGGCATCACGCTGGCTTCTGACCGATGGCCGCAGATTCAGGGCGACGCGCTTCGCTCGGGGAATGCCGAGGATGTGGAACTCCCGGATCGGCTCGGCCTGATCGGCAGCGTCCGCACGACCGATGGCATCTACACCACACCCGTTGTGGCAGATGGCACCGTTTACGTCGTGGACGGCTCCGGAGTTGTGTTCGCCATGGATACCGCTTCACTCCGGGTCCAGTGGCAGTTCGCCACTCGCGGAGGCCCCGCCAACTGCAACAACGTCTCATCGCCGGCCATCGTCGGACCGTATCTGCACCTGGGCACGATGGCCGGGTACTACTACGTGCTGGACCGTGCCACCGGCCGCCTCGTGCGCGAGATCGATTGTCGCGATCCGATTTTCTCCAGCCCCGTTGCCGGCCCGGACCGCGTGTACTTTGCGACGCTCGGCGCTCAGGTTTACAGCGTCGCGCCCGACGGGACCGTCGCCTGGACCTGGGATTTTGTCAGAGAAGTGATCGGCTTCGAGGGAGACCGCTGGAGCGGTGCCGACTGGGTCAGGGCGCGGCCCGATCGCGTGACCTGGCGCGATCACTTTGTCTGCTCACGTGAACTGTGCCTCGTCGGTGGAATGCTCGTCGTGCCGGCCGGCGGCCGGACGCTGTTTCTGGCTGACGAAGGCGAAGCTGCCCGTCTTCGCGTCGTCGGCGAAATCCCCGCTTTCGAAGGCCAGGAGTTCCCGGCCACCTTTGGTCAGAGTGCCGATGCCGCCGGCAATGTGTATGTGCAGTGGCATCGTCGCGACAACGCCGGACGCGTTGAGATTCTGAAACCGGACGGTGACCGCGTCACGACGGACTTCGTAAAGGGGACACAGACCGCGATTGATCTGCCCGGCCTGCTCAGTTTTTCCTCCGTCAGTATCCGCGGCGGTGACGTGTATCGCGTCCGACCGGAACAGGGATTCGGCTTGTGTCGGCACATCACGGGTCAGGATCAGCCAAAGGTGCTCTGCGAAGCTCCCTCCATCTGCGCTCCTGTCATCACGCGTCAGCATGCCGTCTATGGTGGACTCGACGGACGACTGTACGTGGTGCCCCTCGCGGGAGGAGATCCGCAGGTTCTGGAAACGGGATTCGGCTCACCGATCTCGGCACCGGTCGCCGTCACCGACGGACGGATTTATGCCGCCGGTGAGGACAGTTATCTGTACGTCTGGGGCGCTGACGGATCCGCCGCACTGCCCACCGATGATCCGGGGGTGAACCGCCTCCGGACTCCGCTGACCGGTCGCTTCGCCGACCCGAAATTTGACTGGTACACGAACTACGGGGACTTCAGCTGCACCAATGCCAACGTGCAGGAACTCCGCCCGCCGCTGCAAATGCGCTGGGCGCGGCGACTGGAAGGCACTGTCAAGCACCTGCCCGTCTGCGGTGGAGGGCGACTTTATACGCATACGGCCGAAGGTCAGATCATCGCCTCTGAACAGGACACCGGACGCATTCTGTGGCGACGCCACTGGCCCGACGTGTATCTGTCCTTCACTTCACCGTTATACGTCGCCGGGAAACTGCTTGTGCCGCAGGCAGGAATCAAAAAATCGCTCGTGCGATGTCTCGACGCTGCGACCGGCAACCTGCTGTGGGAAGCACCGTTCAGCGGTTCTCCGAGCTGGAGTCGGCAGTTCCCTCCGGTGGTGCATGAGAACCTTGCGATTTATGCCTCGGGTTCCGGCAGATACGCCGCACAGGGCACTGAAAAACCCTTCACCTTCAAAGGAAACCCGGTCACCGCGTCCGACGGCGGCGAGGTCATGAGCTGGA
>SYLK01000719.1 GCA_005809115.1 Planctomyces sp.
CCAGTGGTGCGGTCTGAGGAATCTCCACCACAGAAACGGAAACCTGACGAATTTTCAGAGACATACTTTCACTCAGCCCAGCCGATAGATCAGCCATAAGGATCCGAACGTCACCAGCAATACGAGAAGCGCATCCGGCTCAATCAACGGGCGCCGCTTTTCGACGTTGAACAGCTGCCCCAGAACCGCGATTTGTGTCGCCAGAATCACGGCCAGACAGGTCACGCCGTGGTTCTGCGATACGGCAGCCAGAATCGGGCCGCTGTGGATCAGATCCAGCGGCACAAACAACACCATGTTGAACGCGTTGCTGCCAAACACGTTTCCGATCGCCAGGTCCAGTGCTCCCATTCGCAGCGCCGATGCGCAGAACTGCATGATCGCCGGCAGCATGAAGACTTCCTTTTGAAACGGGTCGAACCATTGTGCCAGACGAAACCACCGCCGTATAGCCAGGTCGCCAACCCGCGAATCGGGGCCGATTCGGGTAAGAGTCGCGGGAAGTCTCCTTCCTGTGATTCCCTCCCCGACGGGAACCAGCCGGAAACGACGTGGCGAACGCCTCGTGACGGGCGCGAGCCTGTCAGTCCTGGCCAGCGGGTCGGCGTCGCGTCTGCTTTCGTTCTGAAACGGCCTTCTTTTCGCTCAGCCTCCGCTGTTTTGCTCCGCGTGACGGCTGCGTTGCACGGCGCTTTGTCGGAACGACCGCGGCCGCAAGAATCATCTCCCGCAGCTTCGACAGGCAGTCGGCCACATTCCGACCCTGGTCGCGATATCGCTGACTGGTGATCAGCAGCGCCCCGTCCTTCGTGATCCGGGCGGCATACCTCTCGCCGAAACGCACCTTGACGTCATCCGGCAGACCCGCTGATGCTGCTGCGTCCCACCGCAGGGTGGCCTTCGAGTTGACCTTGTTGACGTTCTGACCGCCAGGACCGCTGCTCCGTGTGAAGGAGATTTCGAATTCCCGGTCTGCAATGCTGATCCGGTCGCTGACATACAACATGAGGTTCCCTCTCACCCTGGCCGCCTGTCCCCGTGTACCGTGTCCCCGAGCATCGTGACGGCGAGTGCCGGGGAAAGGGGACTCAATCTGCGCTGGCGCGCTGGAGTACTCAGGCCGACTAAACGGTGATCAGTTGTTTCATTTCGCGAACGGCTCGTTCGAAACCCACGAGCATCGCCTGGGAGACAATCGAATGGCCGATATTGAGTTCATGCAGTCCGTTGATTTCCGCAACTCTTCGCACGTTGCGGTAGGTCAGTCCATGGCCCATGTTCAGCTGCAGACCCTGGGCGATGGCAAACTGCCCCGCTTCCGTCAGCAGATCGAGCTGCTCGTCCATTTCTGCCGGCGTGCGGGCATCGGCATAGGTGCCCGTGTGCAGCTCCACGGCTTCCGCGCCGGCCTGTGCCGCCAGCTCGACCTGCGTCACATCCGGGTCGATAAACAGGCTGACGCGGATCCCGACTTCGTGCAGTCGGGCCACGCACTCCTGAACGCGGCCACGCATGGATCGGACGTCCAGACCGCCTTCGGTGGTGATCTCTTCCCGTTTTTCGGGTACCAGCGTGGCCATGTCCGGGCGAATTGCGATGGCCACCAGCAGGATGTCGTCAGACACCGCCATTTCCAGGTTGAGTCGGACACGGACCATTTCTCGCAGCAGCCGCACATCACGATCCTGAATGTGTCGCCGGTCCTCGCGGAGGTGCACCGTGATGGAATCCGCTCCACCCATTTCTGCCAGGACGGCGGCGTGTACTGGATCCGGCTCGTTGGTGCGCCGCGCCTGGCGAACCGTGGCCACATGATCGATATTCACTCCCAGTAATGGCATCCGTCCCGGACTCCCTAATCGTACAGGCCATGAATCGGCTGAGCACGGTATAGCTCATGCGGACGGCCGTCGATATCCTTCCAGTGCGTCTGCTCGGAAATTCCCAGCGTATGGAAGATCGTGGCGGCAAGATTCTCGGGAGTCTGCTTTTCCGTGACCGGGTAAGCGGCGATGTCGTCCGTTTCACCGATCACGCGACCGCCCTGAACGCCGCCGCCGGCAAATAAGGTCGTCATGGCCGGTCCCCAGTGATCGCGGCCCGCATCCTTGTTGATGTACGGAGTCCGTCCGAACTCACCACTGATGATCACCAGCGTGGATTCCAGCAGACCGCTCTGGTCAAGATCATCCAGCAGCGCTGACAACGCCCGGTCGGCGTGCGGAAACAGATTCGTTTTTAGGTTCACAAAGTTCCCGAAATGCGTATCCCAGGACGAATTTTTTCCGAGGTTCACCTGCACCAGACGCACGCCGGCTTCCACCAGGCGGCGGGCCATCAGCAGCGACAGCCCAAACTTGTTTTTCCCGTAACGCTGCTGGATCTCCGGTGCAGCATTCTCGACGTCGAAAGCCGAGCGAACCAGGGGATCGGCCAGGACGGAAACCGCCTGCTGGCGATTTCGGTCCAGCTGATTTGTCATCGCCGCGCGTTCGAGCACCGCCTGCTGCTGCTCGATCGTCGACAGCAGGTCCACTCGATTCAGCAGACGCGAGCGGCCACCATCGGGAAGCGCGAGCAGCGGGAGATTCAGCACCGATGGTGAGCTGTGCTCAAACACCTCGCCATTGAATCGAAAACAGTGCGGACACGCGCCATTGCCGAGCGCACAGGGAGCCGCGATATCGATATGCCAGGACTCCCAGCGGCTGCCCATCTTGCCCGCGTACTGCCCCGGGCGAAACTGATTGGCTTCGTTGATACTGGGCTGCGGCAGAACGGCTGCGGGCGGGAGCACGCCACCGTCGGCCAGCGCATAAGTGACCTGCGACAGCAGGGAAGGCCATTCGTTGGGACTCGGAATCCCCTGATCCACAAATCCCGGCGGAAAATCCAGCCGACCCGTGAACAGCATATGGCACGCGGCCCCATGGTCACTGCTGTCCGTCGACATGGACCGCACCATGGCGTACTTCTCAGTTCGGGCCGCCAGCAGCGGCAGATGTTCACAGATCTGGACGCCCGGTGTCCGAGTTGAGATCGGCTGAAACTCGCCCCGGACGGCGTCCGGCGCGTGCGGTTTCATGTCGAAACTGTCCTGATGCGACAAACCGCCGTTGATGAACACGAAAATGACGGACCGCTTTTCTGACACGGCGGACACGGCGCCCGATGCCTCCAGCCCCAGCAGCTGCGGCAGCCCCAGCATCCCCGCCGTGCCAGCACTGAGCATCGTGCGTCGTGAAAGTACACCCGACGACGGCTGGCGGAATGAATGAGTCATCAGAGGATCTTCCGGCAGGAGGATGGCCGACGGCCTGAAATCGCCGACGACAAAGGCAGGACTGTCAGTGTACAGAAGTCTGTGCCCGGCAGACAACCCGGACAAGCCTGGCCGCGAGATCGCAGCGACCCGGTGATGAAGGGAGGCCCGGTCATGAGATGCAGAACAGGGTAGGTGCGGCTGGCCGCCAAAGTCGCGATGGAGGGGCTGGGGCAGAAGATCATCGGTGACTGGACGCGCCGCGGTGTCAAGCCTCGCCGGTCTGCAGGTGCCCCGGACCCGTTCGAGTCACTGCTGCTGAGAAGCTGCTCGAACTGCCACCAGACGCCCGGCGGTGGTCCATTGTATTCATCCTTGATTCGCATGGATGTCAACGGAAAAGGTCAGTTTGTCGGATACGATGCCACGTCACTGTGTGGCTGGGATTTTGCGACCGGGAAGAAACTGTGGCAGCTGACACCACCCCGGCCCGGAGATTTCAACGTTCCCACGCCGGTGGCACTCGGCAGCCGGCTGCTGGCGTCGTCAGAAAATAGCGGTACGCGGCTGTACCAGTCTGATCGCGATTGAAACTCGAATTCTGGCGTATTCAGACGATGCGGAACTTGTGCTGCTGACGACCGATGGCGCGAGGCCGGAAATTCGGGCACGACTGAAGCTGACCGCAGAACGCAGTCAGACTCTGTCACACCCGGCCATC
>SYLK01000720.1 GCA_005809115.1 Planctomyces sp.
CCGATCCGGGCTGAGCACCCACCTCAAGGCAGCATCCGGGCACAGTGCCTAAAAACCACGCAGCTCCGCGTGGTCAAATCACCAACCAGGTGGGTCCGATTTGCACGCCTATCTCCAATCCTGCACGGCGCTTCATTGCACAGCGCCACAGCAAATCCCCTGGGCTGACAGCAGGCCGCTGCAGCGGGATCTCGTTTCGCCGGGGAGAAGGGCCGCGAGAACGGCTGGAAGAACGGCTAATGATTCTCCGTCCCGGGAATTCGCGCGGCGAGAGTCCGATCAAGACGACGAGCATGGAGGAAGTCCCGGTCCGCAAGTTGCCTGTGCCCGAGGGCCTGATAGCACACGCCACGATTGTAATAGGGAGCGGCCAGCGCAGGATCGGCTCCGATGCAGACACTGAAGGCAGCGATCGCCTCCGAGTATCGGCCGAGGCGATGCGTGCAGACGCCATAACAGAAGTTCGGCCACAGCCCCTCCGGGGAGAGACCTCGTGCGCTGTCCAGTTCCCTTTCCGCTTCCTCGAGTCGATTGAGGCTGAGCAAAGCACGACCGAGGACGTAGTGCTCCCACGTGGCATCCTGCGGTCCGGCGTTCCCCAGGGCCGCCCTCAATGTTGCAATCGACGGAATCGGTTCACCGCGGCATAGTCGTCGCTCAACGTCCAGCACGAGGCGGTTGCCCGGCAGTTCTGCGGCCTGATCAAGCGTCCTGAGCGATTCTTCCCGACCCGCTGCCGCGTCAGCCGCAAGGTGTCGCTGCAGCCGGGCCAGGAAAATCGCGAGGTCCAGCAGATCACGGGTCACTGCCCTTTCGTCCTGCGGCTTCAGCCGCAGCAGCACGGCCCGTCGCTGATCCCAGATCCGTTTGCAGGATTCGGCCAGCGTTTCCAGATTCACGCCGGAGGGCAGGTCCGGCCCGGTCAGAACACGCAGCTGTCCGGCAATCTGATTCAATTCAGCGACCAGTCGCTGGCACAATGCCGCCTGCTGCTGCGTTTCCAGCTGCATCCGGAGTTCGTGACCAGCCGGGACCGACCGCAAGAGCAGGAGTCCCCGCTGGAATGTCCTGACGGCTTCGTCGGGTTGCTCTGCATTCAGTTGCCGTCTGCCATCAATGAGAGCCTGGGTGGCATGATGCATCCTGTGCTGCCACTCGCGGTTTGCCAGGCCGTACACCAGCAGCAGGCCCGCCATGGCGGCAGCGGACGTTCCCAGTTTCAGCAGGTCACCGGGCCTGCGACGACGCCACTTCCGCCACTGTTCGGTCAGGCTGCGATTGCGAACGCCGCGGAGTGGCTGATCTGCCAGGTGCCTCCGCAAGTCATCCGCCAGGGCTGCCGCCGACGGATAGCGGTCGCCGACAGCGGGTGCCAGACACTTATCAACGATGTCCGCCAGACCCACTGTCACCTGGGGGTTCAGCCGGAGTCCAGACCCCCGATGTCGTTCTGCCGTATGCATCTGAGTCAGCGGCGCATCCGCTCGCCCGGCCAGCGTCAAGGACGACTCTGGCGAACCGCGGGATGGCAGAAAACCGGCATTCCGGGATGTGCGCATGTCTTCACGATTCCATGCGGACTCCCGTCCCGTCCGCGCGCCCGCCGGAGTCGTACCGACGAGCAGATCGTGCAGAACCGCGCCCAGCGCAAAGATATCGGCGCGGGTATCGACATCCTGCTCCACGCGCTGCCCGCACGACAACGACCGCATGGCGGCGACTTGTTCCGGGGGCATGTATCCTGGTGTGCCACCGAGCCGATCCGGGGGCTCGCCGTCGCTGAGGATCGGTTCGCGCGCGAGGTGAAAGTCCAGGAGCATCGGCTGCCCGTCCGCAGTCAGCAGTACATTCGACGGCTTGACGTCCAGATGAAGCAGACTGCGTTCGTGCGCATACTGCAGCGCATCGGCAAGGCAGGCGATCATCCAGGCGGCCGCCTGCACCCACGATACCTGCTCCAGCATCTGACGAGCCGCTGATACGGCAGCCGGGTTTCCCGTCGCCGCGTTCAGCTCATCAATTGCCATCACAACATGCCGTCCGGTCCGTTCTGCCAGCGGAATTCGGGCCAGGTCAGCCAGAACCGAAGCCAGCGTCGCGCGGCCAAAGTAAGGCATGCACAGGCTGCGGACATTCCGTGCGGGGTCATCGTCCACCGAGTACACCGGAACGATGTGCGTGTGCTGCAGACCGGCCAGTAACAGATGCTCGGCACCGTCGAGCGGAGTGAGTTTCAGGACGACCCTGCGACCGGATAACTTCGTTTCCGTGGCAAGATACACATGGCCTCGTGCTCCCTGACCCAGCGGTTCAATCAGGCGAAAACCGTTGATTGTGTCGCCAGCGGCTGGAAAGTCCGGTGGCGTCCCGTCTGGCTGCAGCACGTGATGGCAGGCAAACAGGATTCGCAATTGACTACCCCACTGGGGAAACCGGTCGAAAAACTCCTGTTCAATGTCCACGGCTCCCTCGGCGGTGCGGAAACAATATTCTTCATACACCACATCAATGCCCGCTGCGGGAGAGTCGCACAGGGTCGGATAACGGTTGAGAATCCATTCTGCGGGCGACCGCCGTCCCTGACGCCACAGCCGGCGCAATTCCCGGGCCGCTTCCAAACCGAGCGCTTCAGCCACACCACCGGCCGATGGGAGCGGCACCTGAACCCCGGCCGAGACGCTGCCATGAATGACGTCGGCGTCTTCCCTCATCGAATTCCCGCCTCCGGTGGCAGTGAATCTTCGACTGCCAGACGCACGACCAGACTTCGCAGGATCCGCCGGACGCTGCCTTCGTGCAGGCCCGTCTGCCGCGAAATCTCGTCGAGCGTGCAGCCGTCGCGTCGCAGCCGCAGGACCTCATGATGTCCTGCCGGACAGAGACGAAGAAGTCGTGCCCACAATTCCCCTGCCTCAGCGACCTGACTGGGTCGCGGGAGCAGAGCCGTCAGATTGCTGCGTGGCTCGCTCCACTCGATCGGACGCTCCCGCTTCACCGACGTGCCGTGCTGGCGAACCCGATCAATGAACCGGTTCCGAGTCGCCCGCAGGAGAAAAGCCCGAAGTTGAGCGGCTGATGCGAAGTGGGTTCCGCGTTGGCGAAAACACACCAGCAAGTCACACCACACGGACTGTACCACGTCCTGCGAATCAAACTTCACCCGCAGTTCGGCCGGAAGCTGCCGGCGCACCACCTTTCGCAGGTAGGGCTCGAAAGCCACGAAGACCTCGCGGGCTGCTTCATCGTCACCACTGTTCAGTCGTTCCAGAATCAGCTCAATCGAGTTCATGTTTTGCTCCGCGGTCTCATTTCAACGTGGAGAGTCTGAGGATCCATTGCCACGACGAGCCGGCCGCGAACACGGCGTCGGATTCTGCCCGACGCCGATTTCTGGTGAGTCGCTCAATTCCGACCAGCGCCGCAATGGCCGCAAAATTCGGCCACCAGTCTCGCGCCGAGGTGCCCCCAACCGCATCTGCCAGTCTTTCGAATCCATTCAGGAACTGCTCCATCGCCTGTTCGATCGCCGAGAAATCGGCGAACGGTGCATCGCTCAGTACTTCGGCCGCTGGCAACCGCTCGGATGACAGATCCCGACCTGTCGAACCGGACGAATCCGCAGCCGTCTGCCCGGTCATATTCACGACCAGGCGGGTCCCCCACGCGGGATGTGACACGGCGCGATCATCCTCAATGTCACCGGGACGGTCGTCCGGTCGAATCATCGGGGCGGACGATGTCAATCCAGACACCGGCCACTCCGGCGTCGACGAGTGCCCCTGCGTCACTCCGTTCTCCGCCACCGCCGGGTTCGGTGCGGGAAGACCGGATTCCGTGTCGACCGCCTTCGGGACGATTCCCCCGGAAGTCGGCTTCCCTCCCACCGCGCTGAAACCACCCGGCCCCAAGTTCGGATCAACGTCTGCCAGTTGCAGAGTCAGTTCCAGAGAAGACTGCCCGGCGACGCCCAGGACGACTTCAAATGTGGCCAAACCCTGTTCCGTTACCTGCACGGCGCTCTGGATCGTCGTGTCGGGAAAATGATCGGACAGCCAGGCACTCAGCCGAGTTGGCAGCTCTGCGATCGTCATCGACCGCTGAACTTCGACCAGCGTACCATCTGCCAGAAGCGAAACGGTGAACGTGGTTCCCTGAATCTCGGTTCGCAGCTCGTACTCCAGCGAATCTTCCGTCGTGTCGGCGGCTGCCTCGAGCAGCACTCCCTGCGGAAAGCGGGAAACAAACGAAGCGAGGACGGCACGGGGGACTTCGGAAACGGAGATTGATTCCGTCTCATTGCCCGGCTCCGTATCCGGTGAATCGAGCTCCAGCAGTCTTACCACTTCCACCGGGGCAGGCGCGGTGAGCGGTGACATCAGGGCACGCGATTCAAGAATCTCGACGCGAATTCTCCTCAACCGACGGTCCCGCCCGAATCCAGTGCACCGCAGCATCGTTGTCTCCCGGACAGAAACTGGCTCGGCCGGCCCGGCCGACAGGGTGTATACGAGCCGTATTACCGCGTCGGGCATTGTATCCGTTCCGCCCGGGATGCGTCGAGAAAATCAGCGCAGACGGCGGCGTTCCCTGCGAATACGTAACGGATTCGGAATTCGAAACCGGGCGCTGAATTTTCGGAAATGATGCGATTCCGACAGTCCGCCACGAAATTCCGCGAAGAACCAGAAAAAACTCTACGCACCGGGCGTGGGTTTGATCGGCGAGCTGAAGTACAGTCTCGACGACAACGAGGTCGTGGCGGAAGTCAGGCTTGTTTCGGTCGAACTGAACGGACAGCCGGTCACCGAACTTGCGCCGACCTTCGTGGAGCAGCCACTTTGAAATCCGGGACAGAAACACTCCTTGTCGATTCCACAATGCGGAAGGAGGTTTCGATCTCTTCCAGCGAGTCCATTTCCATGCGAAACGTCACGTCGCGGAATATCGTCAAGGTTCGAGGCGACATCGACATGCACATATTCGATTCGCAATTTCGGGATCTCCAAATTCAATTCGGCCCTGGTGACAATCATCTTTTTGTCCAGAACTCCGTCTTTGACAGCTTGTCCGCCGACGGCGGCCGCGGTGGCAATCTGTTTGAGGCTGCAGGGCGTAACCGTTTCAACCGTCTGAGGCTGGGTCGCTTTTAGCCCGAACAGCACGACTTCCCGGGACACACGATTTGGTACACCGTCGCGCACGACACCACATTCGCCGCCGGAGCCGGCGCAGAATGTGGTTGACTGCCATTGCAGTTCACCTGATGTTGTGTGCGGCCAGCGTGGTATCAAGCCATTCTTCCAGACCCGCAGTGTGCCGACCTCGCAGCGTCATTCCACGGTTCATCACGCTCTGGCAGCAACCCTGCGGGACGCTTGTGGTGAGGTCTCAGGCTGCGTCGCTCGTCGGCGACGGGATGTCCCGTCTTCTCCTCGCTCCTTGCCTGAGACGTCACCACAAACGTCGCGGCTCACGCAGGTTTTGTTAGGGGTTCTTAGGACCGGCCAAAAAATCAGTTGAACAAATTGTCTGGTCAGGGAAGCGCAGCGCC
>SYLK01000721.1 GCA_005809115.1 Planctomyces sp.
GGCAGCAGCAGCACCAGCAGAATCCCGATCAAGCCAATCACCACCAGCAATTCGACAATCGTGAACCCCCGCCGCCAGCCCCGAGCAGATCATATTGTAAAACCTGATGCCATCGCCAATCCTCCCCAGAACAGTCACACAAAGATCCGAATCACGATCGAAAGTCTGCTCCCGTTGATATCAACCCCCGTTTGCAGTTCACGTTCGTGTCGCTCGTGGTCACCCAATCCGACCGTCATGGCCTCGCGCCGGAAAAGTACCTCTTTCTGAATAACCCGCCAGCCAGCAGAGCACCCACAATCATGCCCGGCAGGATCCATCCGAAAACCGCGCTCCGGCGCTGACCCGCCGCTGCGGCCAACCCCATGCGTCGCAACTCCGCGTCGGACAGATTCTCGCGACCGCCGTCCTCCGCCACACGGTATCGCCGTCCCGTCGACTTCTCCATTACAATTGTCCCCGGTGCTAAGGAGACGTCAATCGTCCCCTGAGCCGGAACAGAATCGAGCGCTCGATTCTTCACCCGGAAAGCTCCATATTGCTCGACATTCTGCCGGCCCGGGTAGTCGCCGATCACGTCGGAACCAGCCAGCAGCATGATCGTCCACGACACAGGATGCCACGTCGAATCGGACTCGGAACGAAACTCCGTGTCGACCTGGATCAGCGGACCCGAATCCCGCTCCCGAATCCAGCGCACAACCGAGTATCCTCGGGACGGATCGATCCAGTACCGATTCCTCTCCGACGCGCTTCGCCGCTCCTCGAACAGAAGGCACAACCTCCCGTTCACAGGCACGCCCTCGCCGCTGACCCGACAGTTCTGCAATTCGATGCCCCCGCGCGCTCCCCGGAAGGGCCGGTAGTGCTGCAACACCGGCTGCAGCATCCACCCCTCATCAACCAGCCAGGCATCCGCCGTTCTGATCGTGGCCTCCCTCACGGGCGCCCCGTCCACCGCATCGAAAATCTCGGTGCACGTGTCCGGCGTCAATACGGCAACATAACCACGTGGCACGGAATAATGGAACGGCGAGATATCCAGGCTCACCGACAAAGCTCGCTCAAAACTCGTCTTCGTGTTCTGATCAAACCGCGGATTAAGCGGCACCTGATAGCGAGGTCTGTCCGGCGCGTTGTAACCACCAAACTCCCTCAGCGAATCAAAATACCAGCGTTTCGTCTCGTACCGCAGAACATCGGCACGAATCCACACCTGACTGGTATCCGCCGCGGCGTCCTCGCTGCCCGATCCGGACCAGGCCGTCTGATAGGTACTCCAGCGGTGCTTCCCGCTCCGGTCCACACACCAGGCCATGTGAAGCTGCCGAACCGTGTCCTGCCGTTCCCGCCACGCCTCACCGATCTCCCGCAATCGCCCGTCCGCCGGCCCCCCATTCGCTGGCCCGCCGTCCGCCGGGCCCCCATTCGCTGAGCCCCCGTCCGCTGAGCCCCGATGCGGCGCAGGCTGAGCCGCCACGGCCATGGCCAGTATCAGGACGACAATGCTCATCAGGTTGACAATCAACCGACACAGGCTATTCATTTCTGGTTGCCGCCGATCACACGCGCTCCTGTCCTCCGCAGAGTGACGTCGCTCCATCTGTCGCTCTGCGCGGCCCTGACTCATGTCCTCTCGCATGTCCCTTCGCCCCCGGACCCGGGGGAGAAGGTGGCCGACAGGCCGGATGAAGGGGTTTTCGAACGTCAACTTTGTCTCCGGAAAACGACTTCAGCCGCAGATTCCGAAATCGCAGGACCACTCCGGGTGCCCCATCCACCTGCAGCGAAATGCGGGAAATGTTCTCAACGGGCGCCGTCTCGACAGGAACAAATGCCTCCCGGCCGTTGATCCACGCCTGGACACTGCCACGCTCGACTCGGATTCGGAACTCGTTCCAGCCGTCGCGCCGAAGACTCCGCTGTGAAACCGGGTCATCCGCCGCCCGCCAGTCACGCCGTCCGATGTCATACAGCCCGCCGCTGCCGTGGTCCGGATCGACGATCCTCCAGAGCACCCCCGATGCCTCACCCTCCGCACCCGACAACAGGCCAATCCCACATCCCCGGACCGGCAGCTTTCCGGTACGAGCAACCGGCCCTGTCGCGCTGGTTCTTGATGTCGCGTCACCAGACTCGCCGAGATCCTCGCCGGTTCTTCCGGATGGCGACCAGTCGAATTCCCCCGACAACTCGAAACTTGCTGACACCGTATCCGTATTCCGTACCAGGACGGCGGTCCCCGCATCATCGGCGGTGCCACGGACGAGCCGCCGAGAATCGCACTCCCATGTCCCGGATGAGACCGACCAGCCAGTCAGGTCCGGTCCCTCAATCAGCGCCACGGACTCCTGCTCCCTATCCGCAGACGGGTTTCGTCGCGTGCGCTGACTCTGATTCACCAGCCAGTCCAGAAACGCCGGGTTGCGAAACGCAAAGTCCCAGGAGTTATGCGGATGCCCGCCGCCATCAACTTCCGTACATCGCACGTCCGCACCGGCATCGACGAGTGCCTGGTACATTGCACGACTGGACTGCACCAGATCCCGATCATCCTTCCGCACCCAAAACATCCAGATCGGAATTTCTCGTCGTGCAAATTCCGGGGCGGCCCCAACATCCATTCCCCCGGCGGACAGGGGAGCAATCGCCGCGAACCGTTCCGGCCATCGAGACGCCAGCGACCAGACCCCGGAACCACCCGCCGACAGCCCGGTCACACTGACGCGATCCGTGTCAACCGGGAAGTCAAGTGATACCTGGTCGAGGATCGCAAGTGCTCGCTCCGCGTCCGCCCCGTTGCCCGCCCAGCTTCCCCCTTCACGGCATTGCGGAAATACGACGAGGAACGGGAACGTCGCCTTCGATTCCCAGATGACCGGAGCCAGACCATCCCGTAGAGGCGCAATGCCGTCCGATCCGTTTTTCCCATACCCGTTCAGATACAGAATGACAGGCCACCGCAAATTCGAAGGTGTTCCGGCCGGCACGAACACGACATACCGGTGAGCCGTTCCCGCGGGATCCGTATACAGTCGTCTGATAATCCCGGTCTGCATTCCCGGTGCCGCAGAGCTCCAGCCCGAATCATCACGCGCAGCGCCACTGCCTGCGCCTTCTCCCTGATCCCACAGCCCGAGCAGCACCGCGTTGGCCAGTAGCCACGCGCCAAGCCCGAGCAGAGTCAAACGAACCGAGCGATTCATTTACTCTCCGCAATCACCTCGACCGGAACGTCGAGATCCCCGATTTTCGCACCGGAATCATCCCACAACGCCACGGAAATTCGCAATGATCCGACGAAATCAGGCTCTTTTGAACCATCATACCGGAACTCCGCCAAAACCCGTTGTCCTGATTCAATCGTCGTCCGCCCGAGTGCGACGCTCAGACATTCGCAACTCGACTCGATCCGATCAATGCGTACCTCATCACCGTGCCGATTCTCCAGCCATTGCCTGCGACGAAAATTCAATCGCCTGTTCGGATCGGATGTTGTTCCAGGGGTATCCGCCGATCGGCTGGCCAAGTGCCGTGGAAGGCCTGCTGTCACTGCTGCACACCCACCAGCACATCGCCCGTAATGCCAGGAAGAGTGACGAGGCGACACTTGTCGTCGAGGAGCGATGACGCCGGAGATCGGCCGCTCTCGATGTAACGCTGCGGGACGTTTGTGGTGACGTGTCAGGCACTGATGTGTCTGCTGAAGCGAGCCGGATCCCCGTGCCGTCGGTTCCACACGCAGCCGGATTCGTCAGACACCGGCGATGCGGATCGCCAGCTGATAGAGTTCCCGGCAGGCGAGCACCCGATTCTGATCTTCGAACAGGCTCTGGACGGCCTGACGGTGGACCTTCATCTTCAGCCCGCCAACGCCCAGAGCGCCGTAGCAGATGACTCCCGACTTCTCCATGGCCTTGTCTGCCGCGCTGATGTCGGCGATTCCCAGAGGCGGGACCGCGTTCAGATCAATTGCCAGCCTGACTCCGTTCAGCCGCGACAGCCCTCCGGCAGGCAGAAAACTGATTCCCGCGGCGCCAGCAGCAACAATCAACTGCTGCTGGTCGCAGATCGCGGCAAACGACTCTGAAGTGGCGGCAGCCACCGGCCGCAGGTATGCCCCCGGCTCCTCGTCACGAACGACCTGACAGGCCGCCGCAGCGCGATCCTCCGTCCTTGAAACCAGTGTTACTCGAGCCTGTTCCATGGCCAACAGCTGAGCCACACGCAGGCCCACCGGCCCTGTGGCTCCCAGCACCACTGCCGAGATCCCAGCCAGTGACAGATGCTTCCGTGCCGTGGCAACCGCTGCGGTCGCCGTGGTATTGCAGCCGTTCGAATCCATCATCACGGAAACCCGCATCGGACCAAAAAAGGCCTTCTGCACAGTATCGAAGACTCGCTCACCTTCGCTCACCTGGCTGCCACCCACAAAGATCGCCGTGTGTTTCAGGTCCGGCACCCCTCGCGTAAAAATGGCGCCATGCACCAGTCCCACCACATTCTCCGCCGCAATTCCACCGTAGCTGAACAGATGATCAGCTCCGGCGTCAATCGCCACGACTCGGTCAAAGGTTGAAGGACTGGTGTCCGTGTCCAGTTGAATCAGAATGGTTTTCACTGCAGTTCTTTCTCACGAGCAGCCACGGCGCAGGCCGGGAACGGAATCAGGTATCGGAATAACGCGTCCAGGGAAGGCGAAAGGCAGCCGCGACGGCCTCGTTCGTCAGCCGCCCGTTGATCATGTTGACGGCTGCGGCGAGACCAGGATCCTGGCCTGCCGCTTCCCGGATACCTGCGGCCGCGATCCGACGGACATACGGAAACGTCACATTGCACAGTGCATAGGTACTTGTCCGTCCCACGGCTCCTGGCATATTCGTAACGCAGTAATGCAGAACGCCGTCGACGATATAGGTTGGTGAAGAATGCGTGGTCGGTCGGGAAGTTTCGAGGCAGCCGCCCTGATCGATGCAGACATCGACGACCACTGCCCCGGGCTTCATCAGTTTCAGATCGTCGGCCGAGATCAGTCGCGGTGCCAGGGCACCAGGAATCAGCACTCCACCGATCACCAGGTCGGCCCGGCGGAGTTGTTCACGGATGTTGTGACGATCGCTGAAGAGCGTATTGACATTGGGCGGCATGATATCTTCCAGATATCGCAGACGGTCAACATTGACGTCCAGAATGACGACATCGGCCTGAAATCCGGCAGCGATGCGAGCCGCATTGCGGCCGACCACTCCCCCGCCCAGAATCGTGATGTGGGCCGGCTCGACCCCGGGCACGCCGCCCAGCAGGATCCCGCGCCCTTCCTGAGGTCTCTCCAGGAACCGCGCACCTTCCTGAATGCTCATCCGCCCCGCCACCTCGCTCATCGGTGTCAGCAGCGGCAGATCGCCGGAGCGACCCTGGAGTGTCTCATAGGCGATGGCCGTGATGCGACTTTCCAGCAGGTTCTGCGTCAGTTCCGCATCAGCGGCGAAATGAAAAAAAGTGAAGACGGCCTGCCCCGCGCGCAGCAGCGGCCATTCGGATGCCAGCGGTTCCTTCACCTTGACAATCAGGTCGGCGGTGCCGTAGACATCGGCCGCGGAATCGACAATCGTCGCCCCGCTGACAGCATATTGCTGGTCCGAAATCCCGCTGCCCAGTCCCGCACCGGTCTGGATCAGAACCGTGTGTCCGGCCTGCGCCAGCTCCTCCACTCCGCTGGGCAGCATTGCGACACGGTACTCGTCCGGTTTGATTTCGCGTGGCACTCCGACGATCATCAGTGAATCCTTTGGCGTGACAGGGCTGGCACGGATCTGCGGCAGGGTGAGACGCCGAATTCTAGTCACCAGAATCAGTCAGAGAAAGTTGTTGCCCGGAATTGCCGCCGATCCCTCCCGCAGCCTGCTGTCGGCACAGGCCGATCCTTCCGAAAAACTCGCCTGACCGGGTTTCAGGGCGGCGAACTTCGGCCGGAATCGTTTGCGTCCGTGGACACGTTTCCGACATTCCGTCACAATCCCGACGTGTGACCCTGCCGTTGCCGCTGTCCGTGCGAACGCCGATACAACCGTCAGCGCAGACGATGGTGCCGCCCCGAGAACGCTGTCCCGGTGAAATCCTGTCCCGGTGAAACCCTGTTGAGTTGGAGAGCCTGAATGTTACTGGAATCCGAAGTTCGCAGAGGCCGACTGATCACGACTGTCGGCACCGTCTGCCGCAGCACCATCTGCCGCAGCAGCCTGGTGCTGGCGCTGGTCGCTGGTGCTGCTGTGTCAGGTGACGACTGGCCCCAGTGGCGGGGACCGAACTCCACCGGGGTTGCCCTGTCATCTCGGCCCCTGCCCGAGAAATTTTCTCCGGTCGAAAACGTCCGGTGGTCGACCGAGCTGGGAGACGGGATCAGCAGCCCGGTGGTTGTCGCCGGCCGACTGTTCAGTACCGCGATTCTTGGCGAAAAACCAGGGAACCAGTTTGTCGTCTTCTGCCATGATGCCGTGACGGGTGTGAAGATCTGGCAGCGGGACATGGAAGTCACCGGGGAAGTCCTGCCGAAGATTCACGCGTCAAACAGCTATGCCTCGTCCACTCCGGCGGCAGACGCTGAGCGGGTGTATGTCTAC
>SYLK01000722.1 GCA_005809115.1 Planctomyces sp.
GAGGTGATCACTGCTCAGGAAGGCGTTACCGCCGGATATATGATCTCCTGATCACTCTGATGAGTGACCTTATGTTTCATATTGATCAGATTGCACTGTGAAGCGGGGGTGGGCGGTCAGAATCTGAGTGGCAGGATTGATTGTGTCGCCGGAAAACGCTAGATTGCCGCTGTGTTTTGAAGCGGCAGGCTGGAAGCAGGCTTGTTGCGGGTGGGAGTGCGTGACATTCCGCGTGGAGAATCCTCGCTGGAATGCGGTTTTGTGTTTCGTGGGTGCGGGTTCGGGATTTTCGTTGATTTGCGGGAATCTGGTGAACTCGGATCAGGAATTGGATTCATTTGCCGCCGGTGACACGGTGGATCAGGGGATGGTGGTTCGATGCTGGCGATTGGCAGAACATCAATGTCGCGGAAGGAAGACGTCTGCAGTCCGGACTGGTTTGTGGTCGACGCGGACGGGCACATCGTGGGGCGTCTGGCGACTCAGATTGCGACGATTCTGATGGGCAAGCACAAGGCGTCATACACTCCGCACGTCAACGGTGGTGACTGCGTGATTGTGACGAATGTGGAGCGAATCCGATTTACCGGCAACGCGATGCAGCATCCGGAAATGCCCTACATGACAACGAAGACCTCGCGGAAGAAATATGCTCGTTACACGGGATATCCTGGCGGCCACAGAACTCGATCGGCAGTTGAAACATGGCAGCGCCGTCCGGAGCAGATTCTGAGTGAGGCGGTTCGTCGGATGCTTCCGAAGAACAAGCTGGGTGCGCATATGCTGAAGCGGCTGCGTCTGTTTGTCGGCACGGAGCATTCGCATCAGAGTCAGCAGCCAAAGCCATTTCCGGCCCATCTTCTGCCTGATCGGAAGATGTGATTTTGGTCTGTCGGCGACTGGGTGTGGCTTTTTTAATTTCCTCTGCGAATGACCTGAAACGACGATGAGCATGGATCCCACAGAAAATGACGATTTGGCCGATGGCATTGCTTCCGCTTCGGCCGATGCGCTGACCGATGAATCGCCTGAGCACGGTTTGGAGCAGCCGCAGGTTCCCTCATCCGAGTTGCCAGAGCTGACGCTGGGTGGCGGGGTACCGGGCGAAACTGCGGCCGTGGTGGACCCGAACTATCAGCCGATGATTCGGGGCAAGATGGATCGATTTGGTGTGGCGATGGGGACGGGGCGTCGGAAGACTGCCGTGGCCCGTGTTCGGATCAGGCCGGGAAGCGGGGCTTTTCTGATCAATGGCCGGCAGATGGAAGAGTTTCTGGCGATCCAGCGTGACCGCGAGAGTGTGACAGCGCCGTTGAAGGTTGTCGGCAAGCTGGGTGAAGTTGACATCAGCGTGCGGGTGAACGGTGGCGGTACGACTGGCCAGACCGGAGCGGTAATCCTTGGAATCGCGCGGGCTCTGCAGGTGATGAATCCCACCTGGCATCATTCGCTCGCCAATGCCGGGCTGCTGACACGTGACGACCGCATGGTTGAGCGCAAGAAGTATGGTCGGCGAAAGGCACGTCGCAGCTACCAGTTCTCGAAGCGTTAACGGTATTCGCGCTGGTGGGAGTGATCCTGCTGATCGACTTTTCGGCGCGTCATCCGGCCCTCTGAAAAGCACCGAAGTGCCTGCGGTTTCTCGGGTATGACCGATCGGATGCCGGTGGGATGGTGATCTGCCGGGAGTTCCTGCCGTGCGCGTCGGATCCTGCCTGGGAGAGCCTCCGGAAACGTCGTCCGTGGTAATCTGACAGTCCCTGCGGTGACTTGTTTGCCGCAGGGCTGTTTTATTGAGTTTCGGCCGCGATTTGCCGGATCTTGCCGTTTCCTGTGTCATGCCGATTCGCCATGCCCGACGCCTATCAATCGCTGATTCTGCCGGACGTTCAGCAGATGCTGATGGAGGGTGATCGGCACGGGTTATCCGCGTTCTGCAATGTCGTGCATTCGGTGGTGGTGGCGGAGATCCTGGAGGAGCTGAATGACGCACAGGTCTGGGCTGTGCTGGACCATGCCGAGCTGCCGCGGCGGGTGGAGATATTCGAGAACCTTTCCCTGCGTCGTCAGGTGGAGCTGGTTGAATCGCTGGATTCCGGCCGGTTGTCCGAGCTGCTGGAAGAGATGTCAGCCGACGATCGGGTGGACCTGTTGTCGCGTCTGTCGCAGCAGCGGCGTGAGGACGTGCTGCGGCTGATCGCGCGGGCTGAGCGGAACGATATCCGGCGGTTGTTGTCGTACGATGAGGGCAGTGCCGGGGCAATCATGACCACGGAGTATGCCTCGCTCCCTGCGAACATCATGGTCCGGGATGCGATCGAGCGGCTGCGGCAGCAGGCTCCGAACAGTGAGACGATCTATTATGTGTATATCCTGAACGAAAATCGTCGTCTGGAAGGAATGATCTCACTGCGGGAGCTGATCCTGGCTCGACCGGAAGCCAGATTGTCCGATCTGATGCAGCGGGATGTCATGCGGCTGCGTGTGACCGACAGCCAGGGGGCCGTGGCGGCGGAACTGGCACGCTACAATTTTCTGGCCGTACCAATCGTTGATGCGGATGACCGGCTGGTTGGTATTGTGACTCACGACGATGCGCTCGATGTCGTGCAGGAGCAGGCGACGGAAGACGCCTATCGTCAGAGCGGTGTGCAGCCGCTGGATGATTCGTATGAAGACACGCCTCTGACAACTGTGCTGTGGAAGCGGGGCATCTGGCTGGTGTTCCTGTCGATCATGGCGCTGATGAATGCCCGCGTGCTGGAGCATTACACCGCATCGCACCGGACGCTGGAGGCGCTGATTCTGGTGTTTCTGCCGCTGGTGATGGCCAGCGGCGGGAATGCCGGATCGCAGTCCGCGACGTTATTCATTCGGATGATGGCGCTGCGATCGGGGGATTCTCCTTCGGATTCCCTGTTTGGTCAGCATCGGCTGATTCTGGTTCGTGAGCTGGCCGTGGCATTATCCCTGGGCATGATCCTCGCGCTGCTGGATTGCCTGGTAGCTCATTTCTGGTTTGGCCGGAGCCTGGCTGAAGCGGCTGTGATTGGAGCGACGATTGTCAGCGTGGTGTGTCTTGGCACCTCGATTGGAGCCGTGCTGCCGCTGATACTGAAACGCCTCGGCATGGATCCGGCGATCATGTCGAATCCTCTCATCGCATCGATTCTGGATGTTCTGGCAGTGACGATGTTCTTTCAGATCGCCATACTGATGCTGTGATGCTGATCCGCTGCGCTGTTGGGGAGTGCGCCGATCCGCCGCGGGCGTCGCTGATGCGTGTCTCTCACGGGCGAGTTCGGTCGGCGCATCCGGTCCGAGGACACGGAATCATGATCTGGTACTGGCTGGCTGTCCTGATTCTCGTACTGGTCAATGCCTGTTGTGTGGCGGCCAACCTGCTGATGCTGCCGGGCAACTGGATCATGCTGGGTGCGCTGTGCGTGTTTGTCATCTTCCAGGGCACTGCCGCCGGACCTGACTGGACGACCGTGCTGGTGGTGCTGGGCATGGCGGTAGCCGGCGAAGTGCTGGAAACCGTTACGGGGGCTGCCCGGGCAGCAAAGACGGGGGCGAGTCGGCGCGCAATGCTGATGTCGCTGCTGCTGTCGATGGCAGGGGCCCTGGCGGGGGCGCTGGTCATACCGATACCGGTTGTGGGCAGTGCCGTGGGAGCGATTGCCGGTGCGGCGTCCGGTGCCTTTGCGGGTGCGTGGCTGGGCGAGACCTGGAAGGGCACCGTTCAC
>SYLK01000060.1 GCA_005809115.1 Planctomyces sp.
CCCGGAAACGACGCCAGAATCACGCGCACAGCTTCCACCAGCATGGCCAGTGCCAGCAGCAGCAGGATCACCCCGATATAGGGTACGGGATCCTCCATGAATCCCGGTCGACTGGCACCGGTCAGTTTCGGCCAGGTCATCGAGACCAGAGCCCAGGTACTCATCGTGTACATCCAGACGGTCGGAAGTCCCGCCACCAGCCAGACCCACATCTGACGACGAGTGTTCCAGAGCCAGACAGTCACTCCCAGCAGAGTCAGCGCCGCCAGCAGCTGGTTGCTGGCCCCGAACAGTGCCCAGAATGTCTTGTACAGCTCCGGTGCATCAGATGGGTGTCGGAGCAGGAAAAACAGGGGTACTCCTGCGGTCAGGGTTGTTCCCATCAGTTTGCCGATCCAGTTATGCAGGCCCGTCAGCTCCTGAATAATGAATCGTCCCAGTCGAGTGCAGACGTCCAGTGTGTCGTAGACAAACGTTGTAAATGCCAGCAGGGCAAAGGTGATTCCCACGTTTCGCGGAATTCCCAGAGCCGCTGCGAAGCTGCCGATCCCCTGGGCGTAGACCTGATTGGGATCACCGCGCAGTTCTTCGCTGCCGGCGGCGAACATCATGACGCAGCAGAGTGACACGATCGCGACCATCGCTTCCAGCAGCATGGTGCCATAGCCGATCACCCTGGCGTCGGTTTCATATCGAAGCTGCTTGGACGTGGTTCCGGATGCAATCAGCGAATGAAAACCCGAACAGGCACCGCAGGCGATCGTGATAAACAACAGGGGAAACAATGCCTGAGGTCCTCTGGCGGACTCCACCACGAAGCCGCGAAACGCGGGATACTGCACCTCTCCGCCGCCCACAATCAGGCCGACCGCGCCCACACCAAGGGCCGCATACAGAAAATACCCGCCCAGTTCACCACGAGGCTGCAGCAGCAGCCAGACCGGCAGGACACCGGCCACCAGACAATACATCAGTAACAGCAGCGACCAGGCCTTGCGGGCATCACCCACGGACTCAAGCTGAAACCACGCCTGCAGATCCACAGGAACCAGGCGGCCGTACAGGATGGCAAGTCCCACCAGCGGGATTGCTGCCAGCGTCGCTGTCTGCGCCTTCACGCCGGCATAGCGAACCAGCAGTCCGGCGCCGATCGGCAACAGCAGATAAATCAAAGATGACCCGGCAATCGCCGCTCCCGGGACGTTGCCGTTAGCGGCACGTGCCGGGCCAACGAAACTGCCGGCCGTGATGTCCGTAAAAGCCACCACGATGTATACCAGAGCAATCCAGATGAACGTCAGAAACAGCAGATACGACGTGCGGCTCATCTGGTCGCGCACAACCTCCGCAATCGATCGCGCCTGATGCCGCACCGAGGCCACCAGGGAGGCGAAATCGTGGACTCCCCCGATCAGGATCGATCCGACCAGAATCCAGATCAGCGCCGGAGCCCAGCCGAACGTCAGGCCCGCGATAATCGGCCCGGCGATCGGTCCTGCCGCAGCAATCGCAGAAAAGTGCTGCGGCAGCAGTGACGACGGCGCCAGTGGCTGGTAATCCAGATCGTCCCGCAACCGAGTAGCCGGTGTTTGGACACTGCGATCCAGCTGAAACCTGCGGCTGAGAAAACTGCCATAGGTAAAATAGGCAATCAGCAGCACCGCCGCCGAACTCAGGACGATGACAAGCAGTGGCATGATTTTATCTCGGACCGGCAAGTGACAGTCCCGGGAACTCCGAGACAAACGGCCCGCAGAATACCGGCTGCGCGCCGGGGTTGCAACGCGATGTTACCTGTGGGCGATCAGTTGCCAGTCAGATCGGCGGCTGTGCCGCAGAATTCCTGTCGGAGCCAGTCCGGGTTGCGCCCAACGTCACATCGCCGCCCGCGGTCAGCCACCGGTCGGGTTCAGCCACTTGCCGGGGAATCCGCCGTCTTCCGTTTGGGCAGGAAGCCGATTCCCAGACAGGTTGCCATCGACAGCCAGAAAATCCAGAACTCCGGCTTGCGAAAGCTGTGGAAGTCCACGGTGTGCGGCGCTGTGTCAGAATTCAGGCCCCAGTCCGCCAGGAGTTTCAGTCCGATCACGATGACGAGCAGATACGCGGACATTTCGAAACGCGGGAATTTGTCCAGCAGACGAATGAACAGGGCGGCCGCGACACGCATCAGGATGACTCCCAGGATGCCTCCGGCGATCACGACCCACAATTTTGGATGCGGCATTGAGGGGTCGTGGTCGGCTGGCGGGCTGCCGACGAGTGCGATTGCGGCCAGGATCGAATCGACCGCGAAGGCAATGTCCGTCAGTTCAATCACGACCACAGCCATCCAGAAGCTTTTTCCCGCTCGAATTTTCTGCTCGGGAACGGGAACCGGAACACGCTCACGGATCTCAATCATCTGGCGTTCGTCTGACAGAGGCTCTCCGGTGGCCGCGTCGCGCAGCTCTGGTTCGCCCTCGGCATCAATGACAATCTGATCGCGCTCTTCCTCCCGGGACTCGAAAAACAGATGCTTGACAGCAATATAAACCAGATAGCCGCCGCCGATCAGTTTGACAATCCGCCACTTCAGCAGAAAGCTCGCCGTGGCGATCGCAATCACACGAAACACAAAGGCGCCTACCAGTCCATATGTCAGCGCCCGCTTCTGCAGCGGTTTTGGGACCCGCCGTGCCAGCAGGCCAAGAACCAGTGCGTTGTCAATTGACAGAACGCCTTCCAGCAGGACCAGCAGGAGCACTACGATCAGATCGTGGTTACCAAAAGTCTGTCCCCAGAAACCAGTCGAAATATCCCCCAGAACGGCTATGTCAGGCATGAGTGCGGCATCCCATGGTCGGGTCGCAGAGTTCGCGATTTCAGGCTCCCGTCGACGTGAGCGGTGCCATGAGGCGGTCAGAAGCACGGAATCTACTGAGTTCCGGATAAATTTCCTACAACGGTCAGGCGGCCACCGTACAGATTCTCAGACATCCCGACCGGTGTGAGTGCCGC
>SYLK01000723.1 GCA_005809115.1 Planctomyces sp.
ACAGAATTCCCCGCTGCGGCAGCGGATAATCCCAGTAGCCGTTTGTGAAAAAATAGCCGCGCGGTGTCCAGATGTAACGGGCCGGTATCCAGACCCAGCTGGCATAGCCGCCGCTCCAGTAACCCGGGCGCCAGACATATCGCGTCGTCCGCCAGTTCCAGCATCCGGGGATCCAGAAATGTTCTGCCGTCGGTGCCTTCCCGACCGGACCAGCTTCCAGAGTCTCCGGAGGCGCTTCAGCGAGGTATTCGATCTCCTCTGTCTGCTCGGAGACCCAGGTTCCGGAAACCCATTGATAGCCGTTTGACGTCTCCGACCAGTATCCGGGAACCCAGCGAAATCCCTGGGGAACCTCGCGCCAGATTCCACTCACCCAGAAGAAGTCCTCGGTGTCTTCGTCCCATGCCCAGTATCCGCCGATCCATTCGATGTCACGGCCGTCCGGTCGCACGTCGGGCGGCAGTTCCTCGATCGGCTCAGGAGGCTGCCTCGAAATCACGATGCCCGGAGTCGCATCCTGGTTGTACTGTTCTGCAAATGCCTCGTGAATCGGTCCCCGCAGCGCCGTTTCGCCTTCGTCCGCCATGGCACTATCCACGGCCGGTCCCGCGATCGATGCTGAGCCATTGGCTGTTATGCCCGAAGTGCTGTCTGTGGCTGCTGCAGCGGGGATGTCGGGAGCCGGAGCCGGCGGAACCGGGTCTTCCGGCGCAATGTCCGTGCGCACGGCACCGCCGTCGGCCGGAATCGAAAGCGACGGCGGCACCGTCGTGGTAATCTCCTGCCCCGCCGTCAGCCGCTGCCCCGCAGTCAACAGCACACAGCCAGCTGCGATGGTCCACCACCGGCTTCGAACAGCCGCCGGCGCAGAACCCGGGCGACCTGTCTGGTGACAGCCATCGGCCACTGCAGATGGCTGACGGACCTGCTCCTCGCCGACAACATTCTTCTGCCGATTCATTATCTGCGATCCGTTACTCGTGTTCATGGAAATCGTCCCGGCGGTGCTTGAGCGATTTGCGGTTCCGTCTGCCAGTCAGTCTGTCACTGGAGCTGGCAGCCCGGTATCCTTCAGAAGGACAGGATTGCGATTTCCGGGGCGAGCGATTTCGTCACGGGAAATGGGCAGTTCCGTACCGGACATTGTGATTCAGCATTTTCTGCGCCAGAGGCGCTTACGAGTTGCGATTTCCCGCGAGGGCAGCCGTGTCTTCCCGCCAAAAACCTCCACCAGGTTCCGAATCGGGAAGGCCACCTGAAACCGGAATGCCATCAGAGTGATACCATCTGTCGGCGGATTGATGGCGCCCTGCTTCGGTGCGTTCTGCGCGGACTGAATGTGAGGACTGTTCACAGCATGTCGAAGAAACCGAAAAAAGAGAAACAAAAGACCGCCAGCAATAATGAGAAAATTCGAGTTGGTCTGAAAAAAAACCGTCAGGAGCGGGTTCGGCAGCAGAATCTGACACACAAACTTCTGAGCGACGATGACCAGGCCGAGGATGTGGACCGGTCAGAACGCGTTGTTTCCCGAAGTGATGTTTCGCGCAAGAGGACGCTGGTGGGCGTCCGGTCGGAGGGCGAGCAGCTGATCCGGTCGGTTGATGAGAACTGTCAGCCGGGGCGAGTCATCAGTTTTATCGGACTGAATTGCCGGATTCAGGCCGACGACGGGCGTGAATTCGAATGCACCATTCGTGGCGTGCTGCGTTCTCTGGCACGGGACAGCCGAAATGTGATTGTGACCGGGGATCGGGTGTTGTTCCGGCAGCAGGGCGACGCGCATCAGGGCGTGATCGAGCGCGTGGAACCGCGCACAACCGTGCTTTCCCGCGGCAGCCAGGGGCGTGAACATGTCCTTGTGGCCAATGTGGATCAGGTCCTGATCGTGGCTTCCGCTGCAGATCCGGAATTCAAGCCACAGCTCGTCGATCGGTTTGTCATGAGTGCGGAGCGACACCAGATTCGGCCACTGATCTGCGTCAACAAGGCGGATCTGGCGGCTGGAAGTGAACTGCTGACGAACATTCGGAGCTACGGGCGAGCCGGGTACCCCGTGATCCTGACGAGTGTCCACGACGGTCGAGGCATCGTCCAGCTCAGGAGCTGGCTGCAGGGGCGTCAGACGGTGGTTTCCGGTCAAAGCGGAGTTGGCAAGTCGTCCCTGCTGAACTGTGCCGACCCGGCCCTCCACCTGAAGACCGGAGATGTCAGTGCCTGGACTCAGAAAGGTACTCATACCACACGCAGGTCACGTCTCATCCGTCTGACATTCGGCGGCTGGGTTGTTGACACTCCCGGTATCCGGCAGTTTGAACTCTGGGATATCCTCCCTGACGACACCGATGCCTATTTTCAGGAGTTCCGGCCATTCGTGGCGGCATGCCGGTTTCCCAACTGCAGCCACATCCACGAAATCGGCTGCGGTGTCAGGGAAGCTCTCGCTCAGCAACTGATCTCCGACGCTCGGTATCGCAGTTATCTGCGAATTCGCGAAGAAGATATCTTTGTCTGGAAAAACCCCGCGCGGG
>SYLK01000724.1 GCA_005809115.1 Planctomyces sp.
ACCAGCAGACTGGCCTGGGGATCTCCGGAAACGACCGCCGGCCCGGATGAGCCGCCGCGGAGCATCCCCGCTCTGGTCCGCAGGTCGAGATCGGCTTCTTTCCGCCGTCCGCCGTGACAGACGGTGCAGCGGAGCAGCATCAGGGGGACGATCTGAGCATCGGTGACGGCCGGTCCGTGTGGTCGAGCAGTGGGCATGGCCGCGCCGTCGGCGATCCACCGGCGGATCAGCGCAATCTCATCCGGCGCAGGCGCTTCGTTGCCCTCCGGTGGCATCTGGCCGCTTTCCACAAGCTGCACCAGCAGACTCTTGTCCGGCATGCCGGGAATGATGACCTCGCCCGATTCGCCACCTTTGAGGATCTCCGAACCGGAGGCGAGGCTGAGACCGGCGCTGCGTTTTTCGCTTCCGTGGCAGCGAGCACAGTGTTTTTTCAGGACCGGCTGAATGTTCTGTTCGAAACCGACGCCGGACTCAGCCACTTCCGCCGAAATCGCTGTCGAAGGCAGAACCCAGGGCTGAACCCACGCCAGAAGGCCGACAGTCAGCAGCAGCGTGGAGAAACTCGGGCGGGACATCAGGTTCGAGCCTGGTGAAAGCGGGGTTGTACCTGGCAGCATGATGCTGACGTTGTACCAGCTGAGCCCCCCGGGGTAAAGAAATTAGGCAACCGTTCACGGGCAAAGAGCGGGGACAGGCACATTTTCCCGGGGTCCGTCTGGATCTGGTCATAGTCGGCCACTCACACCTTGTTCGTCTTTTGCGGGAAAATGAGCCAGTCCCCGGCTCGTGGGCGAACGGCAGATTTCTGCCGGATCCGATGCGTTACGAGCATGTTCCTGGTTACGATGCGTGATTCCCGAATGTTTCGTGTGCTTCCAAACCTGCCGTTGCGAGTGTCCCCTTGTCGCGTCCCGATCTCTCGCGTCCCGATCTGTCGCATCGACCTGAGCTGCTGGCCCCGGCTGGTGATCCGGACTGCATTCGCGCAGCGGTCGAGAACGGAGCGGACGCAGTGTACTTCGGTCTGGACGAGGGATTCAATGCCCGAGCCCGGGCGACAAACTTCCAGCTCGACGGACTGCCCTCTCTGATGCACGATCTGCACCGTCGCGGTGTCCGCGGCTATGTGACTCTGAATACGCTGGCCTTTTCTGAGGAACTTCCGCGGATCGAAGGGATTCTGCGTGAGCTGGCTGCGGCCGGTGTGGACGCCGTGCTGGTTCAGGACATCGGCGTGGCACGGCTGGCTCGGCGGATCTGCCCGGACCTGGCTCTGCATGCATCGACGCAGATGACCATGACCTGTGCGGAGAGCATTGAAGTGATCTCCGGGCTGGGGATCGAACGAGTGGTGCTGGCGCGGGAACTGTCGATCGCCGAGATCCGTGCGATTCATGAGAAGACGGATATCCCGCTCGAGGCATTTGTGCATGGTGCCCTGTGCGTCGCTTATTCGGGTCAGTGCCTGACGAGCGAAGCTCTGGGGGGACGAAGTGCCAATCGGGGGCAGTGTGCTCAAGCCTGTCGGCTGCCCTACGACCTGATCTGTGATGGCGAGCAGCGGGATCTGGGAGACCAGAAATACCTGTTGAGCCCGCAGGATCTGGCGGCGTTTGAGCTGATTCCGCAGCTCATGGAGGCAGGAGTGACATCGTTCAAGATCGAAGGTCGCCTGAAGACGGCGGAATACGTGGCGAACATCACGCAGCATTATCGCGAGGCGATCGACGGTGCACTGTCCGGTCGGCCGGTCCGGTTCACGCGGCGTCAGATCCAGCAGATGGAGCAGTCGTTTTCCAGAGGATTTTCTCCGGGCTGGCTGAACGGCTGTGATCACAAGATGCTGGTACCGGCGTTGAGTTCGTCGCGCCGGGGCGTGCTGCTGGGCGAGGTGACGGCGGTGTTTCGCGACCGGGTTCAGGTGCGGCTGGACTATCTGGTCGCAGCCGGCGACGGAGTGGTCTTTGAGGGCGACCGCTTTCGGCAGGAAGAGCAGGGCGGACGTGTTTACGAGGTGTGGTGCGACGGCGTGCGCCAGAGTGAACCGCAGAGCACCGGCATCGTCGAACTGACGTTTGATCGCAGGGCGGTGGACCTGACTCGACTGCAGCCGGGTCTGAAGATCTGGAAGACCGATGATCCTCAGCTGAATGAGACGTTGCGGCGATCCTATCGCACCGCGGACCCTGTCCGGCGTGTCGGACTGAGTCTGCACGTTCACGCGGAGGCGGGTCAGGCGCTGCGGGTCACTGGCCGGACGACAGCCGGGGCCACCTGCCACGTTGTCACCGCGGACCAGCTGCCGCAGGCGCTGAAGCATCCCCTGACCGCGGCAACGCTGCGCGAACAACTGGGCCGCCTCGGCGGCACGGTTTATCAACTGCGGGATGTGGAGGCCACGATCATTGGTCAGCCGATGGTGCCCCACAGTGTCCTTGGCAGTGTCCGGCGAATGATGATCGAGCAGCTGGATCGGTCGCTGCGGGCCCCGGTTCGCCGGATTGAACCCGAACCGGTACTTCCGCAGCTGCGAGGGGAACTCCCTGACCGATGCACGCCCGACATGACCGCGACGCTGTCCGTCATGTGCCGGTCGCTCGATCAGTTGCGGGCCGTGATCGCGTGGAGCAGCCATCGCCTGTCTCCGTGGCAGGGCGGGGCGGGCCTCTCCACTCCCGACACGGCGCCGGGGCCGGCCATCGAACTGATCGCAGATTTTCAGGATCTGCGCGAGTTCCGTGAGGCGGTGCTGCTGGCACGTGAGGCCGGTCACTGGCTGTGGCTCGCGACTCCGCGAATCCAGAAGCCTGACGAAGCTGGCATCTGCGCCATGATGCTGAAGCGCAGCCCGGACGGCGTGCTGGTACGCCATCTGAGCGGTCTGAAATTCTTCAGTGAACGCGGTGTGCCCGTCGTGACCGATTTCTCACTGAATGTGACCAACGAACTGTCAGCCCAGTTTCTGATGCAGCTCGGCGCCACCCGTCTGACGGCTGCCTATGACCTGAATCGGGACCAGCTGGTGGAACTGGTCCGTGCCGGTCCGCCGCAGTGGCTGGAGGTTGTGATTCACCAGCACATGCCACTGTTTCATATGGAACACTGCGTTTTCTGCGCGGTGCTGTCTCCGGGAACCAACAAGACGAACTGCGGGCGTCCGTGTGATGTCCACCAGGTCGAGCTGCGCGATCGCACCGGAATGAACCATCCGCTGCTGGCCGATGTGGGATGTCGCAATACTCTGTTCAATGCTGTCGCACAGAGTTCCGCCGAGATTGTCAGCGAGCTGCAGCGACTGGGAATGCGGCGTTTTCGGGTGGAACTGCTGCGTGATTCCGAGCAGCGGGTGAGCGAGATTCTTGGTCTGTACTGTAATCTGATCCGCGGACACGTGACGGGAGCCCAGGTGTGGCGAAGACTGGCGGCGGCCAACCAGGTGGGAGTCACGCGGGGGACGCTGGA
The DNA here is from genome assembly GCA_005809115.1 of Planctomyces sp. GTDB lineage: Bacteria > Planctomycetota > Planctomycetia > Planctomycetales > Planctomycetaceae > F1-80-MAGs062. The sequence continues at coordinate 3,466 of SYLK01000724.1, forward strand.
GGCGAAGCGCAATCCACTGGCCATCCTGTAGTTCACCAGCCAGAATGCGTTAGGACCGGCCAAAAAATAAGTTGA
>SYLK01000725.1 GCA_005809115.1 Planctomyces sp.
CAAGCGAAATCCGAATCAGCGATGTTCCGAGAGCGAAGACAACGGTACGGCTGGCGTGGTTCAGGTGCTGCCATGTGCCTTCCGCCATTTGCTCTGCTTCCGACTGATCAACGCCGGCCGCCAGCCGCAGCGCAGCGGCCAGCCGTGGACGATCGTACCAGGCCGCTGATTCGGCACTGAGCACATTGTATTTTCGCCACAATCCGTTCTCCGGGGCGACAAATTCACTGTCACTGATCCACGTCGGACTGAACGTCGGTGAAGTATCGGATGTGATTCGTCGGGTGCCATACACCTCGTCCCACCCAAGTCGTCCACCGTCGACCAGTGGGCCGGGCGCACCCGGCAGAGCATCCGCCGAAGCCGAGGCTGGTCCCGGCCAGGGACAACCGGAAACGACGGCGTTGACAAGAATCGCGCCGATCAGGATCCGTCGTGCGCTGAAACTTCGCCGCCATCGGTGCACCCAGAGGAACCGGCAGTGACTGAACCCGAACGACATTGCAGTCCGTTCTCCGGTACGGTAGAAGACACGATCGGACGGACTGGTGTCCGAACAACAGAATCTCATTCTTTCCGGAACGCCGGCGATTCACAAGCTGTGATCCGCGAAACGTGCTTGCCGCGATCAGACCGAACTGTCCGGGAGTCCTTGAATCGAGCAGCCTGATGACCCCCGCAGTAATGTCAGTCCCCCTTGCGTCTGCGCTGAGCCGCAGAATCTCTGAACGAACGGCAGTGGTCGGTATCATCGGCCTCGGGTACGTCGGCCTGCCACTGATCAGCGCCTTCACCACAGCCGGGTTTCGCTGCATCGGCTATGACGTGGACCCGGCAAAGATCGAATCGCTCAAGGCCGGTCGCAGTTATATCCGGCATATTGCTTCGGATGCGATCGCCGACTGGATCCGCCGCAGAGTACTCGAACCGACGGCTGACATGTCGCGGCTGAATGAGGCCGATGCGCTGCTGATCTGTGTGCCGACCCCGCTGAATGCCAGCCGCGATCCCGACCTGCAGTTCGTGGAATCCACATCCCGTGCCATTGCGCGTGTGCTGCGACCCGGCCAGCTGGTGGTGCTGGAGAGTACAACGTATCCGACGACGACCCGCGACGTGGTGCTTCCGATCCTGCAGCAGAACGCTCGCGGGTTATTGTGCGGCGAAGCCTGGTTCGCAGCGTACAGTCCGGAACGTGAGGATCCCGGGAATCCGGATTTTTCGGCAGCCGGAATTCCCAAGGTCGTGGGCGGAATCGATGAGGTCAGCAGCGACCTGGCCTGCAGCCTGTATGAGCAGGCGATTGTGCGGGTAGTGCGGGTATCGGGTACGGAAGTCGCCGAAGCGTGCAAGATTCTCGAGAACACGTATCGAGCTGTGAACATCGCGCTGGTGAATGAACTGAAAGTCCTGTTTGATCGCATGGGGATCGACATCTGGCAGGTGGTCGACGCGGCAAAAACCAAGCCTTTCGGTTTTCAGGCCTTTTATCCGGGCCCCGGGCTGGGTGGTCACTGTATTCCGATTGATCCGTTTTATCTCAGCTGGCTCGCCCGGCGACAGGGGCTGAATACACGCTTCATCGAACTCGCCGGTGAGGTCAACGCTGCGATGCCACGGTATGTCATCAGCCGCCTGACCGAGTTCCTGAACGAAGTCGGGAAACCTGTGAAGGGAAGCCGGATCTGTCTGCTGGGAATTGCGTACAAGAAGAACGTGGACGATCCCCGAGAGAGTCCTGCGTTCGAACTGATGCATTTGCTGCTGGAGCGGGGTGCGATTGTGACCTACAGCGACCCCCACATTCCGCAGCTTCCCGCGATGCGGCACTACGATGTTCCGGATCTGCGGAGTTCTGACCTGACGCCGGAATTCCTGACGTCACTGGACTGTGCCCTGATCGCGACGGATCACGCAGCGTTCGACTACGAACTGATCGTGGAACATGCTCCGCTGATTCTGGACACTCGGAATGCCACGAAGGACGTCGCGCGCGGTCGTGACCGCATCCGCAAAGCCTGACATCTCAGGCCGCGTCGCTCGACGCCGACGGGATGTCCCGCCTTCTCCTCGCTCCCTGCCTGAAACGTCACCGTAAACGTCGCGGCTCACGCAGGTCTTGTCAGGGGTTGTAAGAGGCTCTGACAAAACCGGTACAGGCACCCTTTGGTAGTCATATTTCGCAGGACATTTCGCAGTACCGCGGGAGCCAGTCCCGGTTTTGTGAGAGCCTCTAAGTCTGTTCAACTGACTGTGGCACGCGTCGTTACGGCCGCTGGATATCCCCAGGACGCCTGCGGACCGGGTCAGCCAGTGAGCCAGAACCACATTTCGAAATCTCCGCCGCGTCGACTGTCGCCTGCGGGCAGCTGCACGTTGCCGGGGCTGCCGCCCGGTGGAATTCGCACGGTATCTCCATCAAGATACATCGGAGTCTCACCCTCATTCTGTGCTGCCCAGATAAAGTTCCCTTTCAGCGTCAGGCGGGCCAGAATTCGGTCGCCGGCGCGGCACCCCGACTGAGCCATCTGCCCCAGCACCCGCTGCAGGCCCCTGAACGCCGACTCAGAAGGCTGCCAGCTGATCTGGTTTCGTTCAACTCCGACATCCGCGGCCAGCACGACGGGAGTATATCCCACGAGACCCTGATCGCCCCACAGGCGGATTTCATCCGCGCTGTGGAGATAGGCGTGCAAATCGGACCCACTTCGGCGCGGAAATCGGACCCACCTGGTTGGTGATTTGACCACGCGGAGCTGCGTGGTTTTTAGGCACTGTGCCCGGATGCTGCCTTGAGGTGGGTGCTCAGCCCGGATCGG
>SYLK01000726.1 GCA_005809115.1 Planctomyces sp.
ACGCTGCAGCCTGAAGAACTGTGGAGTCGCGCCATTGAGAAAACGTCCACCTCGGGAGGGCGACTGATGGCGTCGCTGACGCAGATTCGCCCGGCTGTTCCGGAGTCGCTCGGCAGCGACGACCTCAGGGAAACTCGCACGTCCCCGCACTCCGACCTGAACGGGCTGGCTCTTGACGATACCGCGTGGAGCATTCTGCCCGCCCGGGAAATTCGCAATGTCCTGGTCGTCACATCCGGGAATCTGTTCCTGCAGAAGGTGTTCGAAGCGAATCCGCTGGTCAGTCTCCGGATGCAGCCCGATTTTCCCGCCGTCTGGCCGGACGATACCGTGATCGTGCTGCACCGCGACGTCCCCGCGACGCTGCCACCCGGTCCGGTGATTGTGGTGGATCCGATCGCCGGCTGCGATCAGTGGGATGCCGGAGATGTCATTCAGAATCCGATCGTCACGGAACAGGACTCTGATTCACCGCTTATGACGCACATTCGACTCGACAACGTCCTGATGCAGGAAGCCCGCAGTCTGCGATTCCGTGCTCCGCCGCAGATACTGGCAGGAACCCTGACCGGTGAACCGGTCTATGCCGCAGTGCAGCGTCCTGCGGGCAAGTGTCTTGTCCTCAGCGTCAGTCTGGATCGCAGTGATCTGGCGTTTCGCACCGCGTTTCCGATCATGATGACCAACGCCCTCGCATGGTTTGCTGGTCAGCAGGACGAACTGGAACAGGCCCTCAGCAGCGGTTCGCTGGCGACGATTTCCACCGCTGCGGACGCCGCAGCCGCCGGGGAGAGCATCGTGGTCAGATCGCCGTCGGGGCGAGTGATTCCGGTGGCCGCCGGGGCGATGAATTCGCCGGCTGCCGTGTTACCGGCTGCCGTGTTACCGGCTGCCGTGTTGCCGGCTGCCGTGTTGCCGGCGAATTCCGGATCGGCAGCGCAGGCGCACGCGGCTGGATCCTCGGCCCCTGCCGACGCGTCTGACAGCACCAGCGTGACAGCAACTGATCGTGACACAGAAAATGGTCAGCAGAACGGGAACGCGGTTGCCGTGGGCACTCCGTCCGTGCCGCAGGTAGCCCGCATCGGTCCCCTGGACGAAGCTGGAATCTGGTCAGCGTTCCGGACTTCATCCGGGAGCAGCAGGGACCTGCTCGAAATCCCGGAGAATGCGGTCCTGACTGTCGAAGTCGCGGTCAACCTGGCCAGTGCGAGCGAAACGGATCTGCGGCCTTTCCTGACTTCTTCCCGTTCCGAAAGACAACCGGGGCTGTCGCGCTGGTTCGTTCGACCGCTGTGGTTTTATCTGGTGCTCACAGTCAGTGGTCTGCTGATGCTGGAATGGGTTCTTTATCAGCGGCGGCTGATCACCTGAATCTGCGTGACGCTGTCGCCTGGTGACCCGCCACCGAACACGTGAAACTGTTTTTGTTCAGTCTGCCGGCTCATGGTCTCACTGGAACTCACACAACCCTGGCTGTTGCTGCTGCTGTTGCCGACGGTGGCGCTGCTGGTGCTGTATTACCTGCGCAGTCTGAGCGACTTTCCGCGACCACAGCGTATCGTCTCACTGCTTGCGCGTCTGATTGTCGCCCTGCTGCTGATCCTGTCCGTGTCAGGTCTCACGATGCTCCACGCGACGCGTGAACAGTTCGTTATTTTCGTGGCTGACCAGAGTCAGAGCATCGGGGATGAGGCGGCCAGGGAAGCAGCGGCATTTCTGGATGCCGCTCGGAAGAACCAGTCTCATCATCGGACGGCATTTCTGCCCTTCGCTGCGGTTGCGGGGGCGGTGCAGGATCAGCCGCTCATGTACGGCGCGGATTTCCGGAATCCCGGTCTGGCGCAGCACGCGATCCCGGCAGCGGACGGGTCAGCCGGCGCGCCATCCGGTGGCGCGGACAATCCGGTATCCGAACCGCGCGCCCGTGCCGTGCCGGCCGATTGGTCCGGTCAGGCGGGAAACGCTGCGCTGCCGGAAGCCGGGAGCAGGCAGGACGGGACGGACATTGCCGCCGCGATCGAAGCGGCTGCCGGAGCCATGCCGTCGGGGTATGTGCCGCATATCGTGGTGCTCAGTGACGGGAACGAGACAACCGGGGATGCGCTGGCCGCGGCCATGCGCAGCCGTGTGCCGATCTCGGTGATTCCGCTGCCGGCGCGTGCGGAACCGGAGGTCCAGGTCTCGGAAGTGAACGTACCGGCCGAGGTGCGTGAAGGCGAACCGTTCCTGGTCGAGGTGGTGATTCATTCCAGTCACGACGACGAGGGACTGGTGGAAGTGTATCGTGGTGACCATAAGGTGATTGGCGAAACGCGAAAGCTGAAGAAGGGCGAGAATCGGCTGCGTTTTCAGCAGTCGGTGGAACGGGACCGTCTGGCAGCGTTCAGCGCGAGGGTCTCGGGCCTGGCGCACGACACTCTGCTGGACAACAATCTGGACAGTGGCCTCGTCTACACTGCCGGGAAGCCGCGGATTCTGATCGTTGAAAGCGACCCGGCGGTCATTCGCGAACTGGCGTATGCGCTTGAAGACGAAGGAATACAGGCCGACATTCGTCCTCCGCAGGGGATGCCCGAGAGTCTGGCGGATCTGCAGAACTATGAGTGCCTCATCCTTTCGAACGTCCCGGCCACGGCGCTGACGCAGCGGCAGATGGAAGCGGCCCGGACGTGGGTCCAGGAACTGGGCGGCGGCCTGATGATGCTGGGAGGCGAGCAGTCGTTTGGTCTGGGCGGCTATTACCGGAGTGTGATCGAGGAGATTCTGCCGGTTCGCAGCGACTTCGAAAAGGAAAAGGAAAAGCCCTCGCTGGGGATGGTGCTGGTGATCGACAAGTCCGGATCCATGGACGGTGAGAAGATCGATATGGCGCGCTCCGCCGCCCGCTCCGCCGTGGAACTTCTGGGACCTCGTGATCAGGTGGCGGTCCTGGCATTCGACGGAGACACGTACGTTATCAGCGAAATGCAGCCGGCGTCCGGCGCTGCGAGGATCAGCGATGAGATCTCGCGGATCGACTCCGGCGGCGGTACCAGCATGTATCCGGCCATGGAAATGTCGTTCGAGATGCTGATGGCCACATCGGTGAAGCTGAAACACGTCATACTGCTCACGGACGGCGTGTCGTCACCGGGTGATTTCGAGGGTATGGCGCAGCAGATGGCGTCGGCGAAAATTACGGTCTCCACCGTGGCCGTCGGCAGCGACTGCGACGCCGAGCTGCTCGAGGCGATTGCCCGAACCGGCCGGGGGCGGTCTTACATCACGGACGACGCGTCGCAGGTGCCACAGATCTTTGCCCGCGAGACCGTGACTGCCAGCAAGTCGGCCATTGATGAGCAGCCGTTTGTGCCTCAGGTGGTTCGAGCCTCGCATGCGCTCGCTGATCTGGACGTTGAATCTGCGCCCTTTCTGCTGGGCTACGTGATGACTCGTCCCAAGCCCACGTCCGAGGTGATTCTGGCGACGGAAAAGGGTGATCCCCTGCTGGCGTGGTGGCGCTATGGGCTTGGCATGACCACCGCCTTCACGTCCGACGCCACCAGCCGCTGGGCTGCGGAATGGCTCACATGGCCGGGTTACGGAAAATTCTGGACGCAGGTCGTGCGGCAGACGATGCGGAAGAGCGACTCTCGTGGTATACAGGTTTCGGCCGCACGCCGCGGGCAGCAGACCACACTCACCGTCGATGCGGTCAGCGACAGCGGCCGCTTTCTGAACCAGGCTGCCGTGGAACTGACGGTGATCGACCCGCAGTTG
>SYLK01000727.1 GCA_005809115.1 Planctomyces sp.
ATCGGCCAGCGGATGAACTGATCCAGCGAATCCGAATTCGCGGTGCAGGATTCATGCGGCCGAAGTTTTCATGAGTTTGTTCAACTGATTTTTTGGCCGGTCCTGAGCGCTCCTGGCCTGACTCAGCCTCAGGGCATCAGAACACTATTCGGGGATTACGGAATGTCGAAGCCGCTGCAGGGTGTCCTGCCGATACTGCATACACCGTTTACGGAATCTGACGAGATCGACCTGGTCAGCCTGCGCCGTCAGATTGACTGGGCATTCGCAGTCGGAGCGGACGGGATCTGCACGGGTATGGTTTCTGAAACACTCCGCCTGACCGAAACGGAACGCATCCAGCTGGTTGCGCGGATGGTTGAGTATACGGAGGGTCGCGGTGTCACGGTCGCCAGTGTGGGAGCCGAGAGCACGCGCGGTGCCGTGCAGTATACCAGAGCCGCCTGCTCGGCGGGGGCCACTGCCGTCATGGCGATTCCGCCGATCAGCGCGGCGCTTCCGGAAGAAGCGCTGTGGGAGTACTTCTGCACGATCGCGGACGCCACGGAGCTGCCTCTGATTGTTCAGGATGCATCATCTTACGTTGGTCGTGCGATTCCGATTTCGTTTTATGCACGTCTGCTGACGCACTATTCCCCGGACAAGATTCTGTTCAAGCCCGAGGCCTCCCCGGCAGGTCCGAATCTGTCCGCCCTGCGTGACGCCACCGAGGGGCGTGCCCGTTGTTTTGATGGTTCCGGCGGAATGCTGCTGGTGGATGCGTTTCGACGCGGTCTGGTCGGCACCATGCCCGGCTGCGAACTGCTGGACGGAGTGATTGTGCTCTGGCGGGCACTGCAGGCCGACGATCATGAGCGTGTGCACCGGATGTCCGCGATCATCAGTGCGATCGTGGCGCTGCAGCTTCAGGCCGGTCTCGACGGCTTCCTCGCGATCGAGAAATATCTGATGATGAAGCGCGGCCTGTTCAGCACGGCACGGCGGCGGAAGCCCTTTGCCTGGGAGCTGGACGAGGAGACGCGGCTGCATATCGATGAATTGGCGGCGCGCCTGACCCGGGCGGTCGAAGAACTCAGCATTTAGCCTCGCCGCGGGCATTCGTCCGAACAGTCGCTCTACACGGCGAATCAGGAAATGCTCTGCAGACCTCGATTCGCCTGTTTCGTCCTGGATTGCCGACCCCCGTGCTGCCCGGTCTGAGTGTCCTTGAAATTCCCCGCAGCCTGACGGTCGTCGAGGCCCTGGGGCGATTTATCGACCAGCCGCTGGTAATCCTGCTGGACAGTGCTGCCCGAATTCGTCCACGCGATGCGCGCTATTCATTCCTGACGGCCGATCCGATTGCGACGCTGCGGGTGGATCAGGTGGCCTGCCGTCAGCCGTTGTTTGACGTGCTGCGTCACTGGCAGACACTGCTGCCGGAAGTCCGCGGGGACGGAATTCCTCCGTTCTGTGGCGGAATTGCGGGGCTGATGTCCTACGAACTGGGTCAGGCATTTGAGCGGCTTCCCAGCCCCCGCCTGGACGACTATCAGACTCCCGCACTGCTTGCCGGACTGTTTGACTGGTGCCTGGTGTGGGATCACGTGGCAGGAACCGTGCGTGGATTTGTGCTGGAATTGTCAGAGCGATCCGGCGGGATGGACACGACAGCCCGCAGCCAGCGCCGCGCAAACTGGATTCTTGGGCGGCTGGGTCTGAGCGGTGACGGGGCTGTCTCGGCTCAGGAACCGGCGGAGTCGGAGCCCACGGGCGGCGGAATTGTGCCGGCGGTCCGTCAACCGGGTGAGCACCTGAACGAGCTGGAGCATGTTCCCGGCGTCTACTCGGCTTTCACACGGCTGCAGTATCTGGCTGCGGTGAATCGGGTGGTGGAGTATATCCTGGCAGGGGACATTTTTCAGGCGAATCTGTCACAGCAGCTTCAGGCACGCTGGCAGGGGTCTGCCTTCGAACTGTATCGTCGGGTTCGAGAGCGGAATCCCGCTCCGTTCTGCGCTCTGCTGCAGACACGTGAATTTTCCGTCGTGAGCGCCTCGCCCGAGCGCTTTCTGAAAGTCACAGCTGGCCGTACCGTGGAGACTCGGCCGATCAAGGGAACGCGCCGCCGGCAGAGGTCACCGATTGCCGACCTGTACACCAGCGAGGAACTGACCACCAGCGAAAAGGATCGCGCGGAAAACGTGATGATCGTGGATCTGCTGCGAAACGACCTGTCACGCAGCTGCCGCCCAGGCAGCGTGCGCGTGACCGGTCTGTGCGAGATCGAGGTGTTCGAAACCGTCCAGCACCTTGTGTCAACGATCGTGGGAGAACTGTCACCGGGAAAGGATGTGTGGGATCTGTGCGCCGGAAGCTTCCCGGGGGGGTCAGTCACGGGTGCTCCGAAGATTCGCGCCATGCAGATCATCTCCGAACTGGAACCGGCCGTGAGGGGAGCCTACTGCGGAAGCATCTTTTACGCCGGGCCCGGGCAGGACTTTGACAGCAGTATCCTGATCCGCACCTTCACACTGAAGGATGGCTGGCTGCAGTTCCCGGTCGGCGGCGGAATTGTGGCGGACTCGCGGCCGGACGACGAGTATCAGGAAACGATGCACAAGGCATCCGGAATGCTGCGGGTACTGACGGGCGGCGAAGGATGATCCGCCGCTGAGGGTGCGCGCTCTGAGTTTCCTGGCCCGTCCCGGTGGCCGGAGCTCGGTGGCCGGAGCTCGGTGGCCAGGCTGGCACCGGCACCGCAGCCCGCAGAATCGGGATGTCCGGACGATCGAACGTTCGAAATCCGCCCGGAATTCTCGCCGCGGGAATCGTGGAGCGGCGGAATTTGCCGATAAGGCTGGTGCGGTGCGCTCAGTCGACGGCAGTTTCTGTCTCGGGCCTGCGCGTCCGATCTGGAGATCCATGCGGAAGCCGCCTCGGGTGTGTCCCGGGCACCGGAGTACGATGACATGCGCCTCTTGTTTCCTGTTTCGGTCGTCGTGTGGTGTCTCGTCGGATCGCATGCCTCTGGTCAGTCAGAGGGCTGGTCGGTCTCGTTCGACGAAGCGCGGGCAGAGGCGGTCAGCGGCGGGCTGCCGCTGCTGATCCATTTCAAGGCGGCGTGGTGCGGCCCGTGCCGACAGATGGACTCGCAGGTGTTCGGACATTCCGAGGTGCAGCAGGCCCTGCGGCGAGGTCTGGTTTCAGTCCAGGTGGACGTGAGCCGTGAGGAAACGATCGCCTCAACATTTCACGCGTCGACCGTACCGCGTGACGTGGTGCTTTATCCGGACGGGACGGTGGAAACCCTGAACGTCGGGTTCCTGCCGCGTTCGGCCTACCTCGCCATGCTCAGCCGCGTGGCGGAAAAGGGTTCCGGGGCCCGCCGGTCGACGTCGCCGCCCGCAACTGTGCGGGACAGCAGGCCCGAATCGCAGCCCCAGCCCGAAGAAGTTCGACCCGAAGAAGTTCGACCCGGAGCCCCGTCGGAAAATCCGGCGGCGACGACTGCAGGAACGCTGCTGGGCCTGGAGGGATTCTGTCCGATTCGGCTGCACACCAACCGCGCATGGGTTCGCGGCAACGCCGAGATTCAGGCTGAATATCGCGGAATCGTGTACTATTTCGCCGATGCATCTGCCCGGGACGAGTTTCTCAGCGATCCTGACAGGTATGCGCCACGGAATCTGGGGTGCGATCCAGTGGTTCTGACGGATTCTCAGCGAGCAGTCACAGGCCGCATCCAGTACGGAGCGTTCTTTGACAACCAGCTGTTCCTGTTCAGCAGCATGGAGAACAAGGCGGAATTTCGCAGGAATCCGCTGCGGTTTACCCGCATCCGGCACGCAGTGAAGCCAGCCGAGATCGAGGGGACGCGGTTTCGGTAAGTTGTCGGCCCGGGTGACCGGCTGTGCCAGTTTCGGACAAACCCGCCGGCAGAGCACAGGCGGCTGGGGCCGGACAGGTTGGAGTTTGCCGAACATTCCGCAGAAATCGGGGATCAACCTGAAAAATGTTTTTCCGATA
>SYLK01000728.1 GCA_005809115.1 Planctomyces sp.
ACCGGGACGGTTATGTCATCGTCCGACAGCTGAGTCCGCGGGAATATGTCGCCGCCATGAAGCGCGTGACGCTGCGGGATCTCGACCTGCACCAGGGGGATGTCGAATACGAAGCCGATCTGCGTTACCCGGGTGCCCCGGAGTCCCTTGATGCCGAAGGCGGACGAACCATCCGGCGGCTGCGACAGGCCATCAGCCGCGATCCGGTGTTCTGCCGCCTCCTCGGGGAGCGATTTCTGCTGAACCGACTCCGTCAGCTTCTGGGTGACCACGTCGTGATGCCGCTGGCGCATCATAACTGCGTCATGACGAAGCATCCGCGATTCAGCAGCGACACCGGCTGGCATCAGGACATCCGCTACTGGGCGTTTCAGTCGCCGGAACTGGTCAGTCTGTGGATTGCCCTCGGACAGGAATCCGTCGCCAATGGCTGCCTGAGGGTGCTTCCCGGCACACACCGGCAGCCAGTCCCCCTGGATCGCCTGGATGCTGAGCAGTTCCTGCGGACTGACCTGGCGGAAAATCAGGCGCTGCTGAAAACCGCGGTGCCGGTCGAACTGGAAGTCGGCGACGCGCTGTTTTTTCATGCCCGCTGCTTTCATGCCGCCACCAGAAATTTTTCCAGCGAGACCAAGCATTCCGTCGTGTTTACGTTTCGCGCTCTGGAAAATTCTCCCCTCCCCGGCACGCGTTCATCATCGCTGCCCGAACTCCTCCTGTCCTGACCCCGCAGCAGAATGCTCCTTCGAGCCGCTGCGAGCGACCTGATAATTCCGGGTGCGGTCGCCCGATGGATTCGGCGAACGGCAGTTTTTCCTGATGGCCGGATTGTGCGGCCGCGGTTTTCATGCGATCGTTCAGCTGGTTTCCCGACGGGCTCCGCCACGTCCAGGCGGCCGTGCCGGTTTTCCTGTCCTGAGTTTCGCTTCGGGAGGTGCTGTATGATCCGGTTTCTGTTGTTCCCCGTCCTCTGTCTGGCCGTCACTTTTGCGGCCGTCACTTTTCCTCCGGCCGTGAGGGCGGATGCTGCCAGCGGCAGTCTGGACATCTACTTCATCGATGTGGAAGGCGGAGCGGCGACGCTGTTCGTGACGCCGGCCGGAGAGTCGCTGCTGATTGATTCCGGATATCCGGATAATCACGGGCGCGATCTGGACCGGATCATTCACGTGGCCCGGGATGTGGCCGGGCTCAGGACCATCAGTCATGCGGTTGTGTCTCACTGGCATGCCGATCACTACGGTAATCACGCCGGTCTCAAGGCGCGGTTCGGCATCGAAACCTTCTGGGACCGCGGAATTCCCGATGGCCTGGCAGAGGACGAGCAGTACGAGAACCGCATTGCTGCCTACCGGGCTGCCTCACAGAACGCGTCCCGCCCGCTGCTGGCGGGCGCACACCTGCCGCTGAAATCCACAGGTACTCCACTTTCGGTGACCGTGCTGACCTCCGGCGGCGAGGTCGCCGAAAATGCCGGGCCACTGAATCCCTTTGCAGACCGCCACATTCCTCAGCCCGATGATCCGTCAGACAATGCCTCCAGCCTGAGTCTGCTGTTTCAGTTCGGCGACTTCCGCTTTCTGACCTGCGGTGATCTGACCTGGAACGTCGAAGGTCGGCTCGTCACACCCCGGAATCCGATCGGGACGATTGATCTGTTCATGGTCACGCACCATGGACTTCCGGTCAGCAATAATCCGGCACTCGTGCTGGCCATCGATCCGACCGTGGCGGTGATGTGCAATGGCCCGACGAAGGGCGGAGCGGAACAGACGATGCAGACGCTGCGCGAAGTCCGATCCCTGAAAGACTGGTTTCAGCTGCATCGCAATGTCCAGCTCGACAATTCCCTGCAGGCACCGGCAGAGTTCATCGCCAATTCCGGTTCCACCGAAACCTGCCAGGGCCAGTGGATCATGGCGTCGGTCGCGCCCGACGGTCGCTCGTATTTCGTGAAAGTCGGTGATTCCGGGAAGGTTCATCAGTACCAGACCCGAAATCACGCAGACAACTGAAATCGTCACGGATCGCCGACTTTCAGATCACACGTTGCCATATGGAACGTCATGATGCTGGCCTGCCTGGTGCCGGTCTGGTTCATTGGTCGTCTGGAACATTCGAAAGTGCATGTGGCAGTCTGCCTGGTCGGCATTGCGGCGTGTTGTATTTATCTCTGGTTCCGCTCCTGCTGGCTGCTGGATATGCATTCCGTCAGCGTGCCGGGCAGAGCCTTGATTTTTCCTGGATTGCTGGCGCCCGCGATGCTCGTGCTCGGCACCGTTGTCGGCATCTGGGTGCTGGGAATGCTGCTGGTTGTGCCAACGTGGCCACTGATGGTGGTCCCCCATACAGTTGAGAGTGCCGTGATTGGCCTGCCGATCTGGTGTCTGGTACAAGTCGGGCTGCGCTACGTGTTCCCGAAACCAGACGGGGCGGCATCACCGAAAGAGCGCGATGCGGCGACGCCGGAAATCCGCGCCGTGGGCGAGCAGAGCGACTGATGACCAGCAGACTGATCTTCGTGCTCGAGAATGATCCCGTTCGAATCGGAGCGATGCGCGAATCGCTCGAATCCTCGATGCTGGCGGGGTCGGCCACGTTCATCGATAACGCTCCGGATGCCGTCGCCTGGCTGAGCCGAAATCTCGGACGGTGCGGAGTCATCTCGCTCGATCATGATCTCGGTGGTGAGCAGATGCGGGACGGGTGCTCGTTTGATCCCGGCAGCGGGCGTGACATCGCCAACTACCTTGCGGAACGCACACCCGTCTGTCCGGTTCTGCTGCATACGGATAATTTTTTTGTCCGGCCGGGAATAATCAGTGTCCTGGAATCCGGGTCCTGGAAACACAGTTTCGTCAGTCCCGGAAACGGGATCGCCTGGGTCTCCCGGGAATGGCTGCCGCAGATCATCCGGCTGCTCGGGGACTGAACCGATGCGATCGCAGTCCGGTCGTCGTTTTTCGTTCGTCCGATGGTTTCACGAGGAGTGTCTTCACATGACAGGCAGCGCGATGCGACGTGGACTGATCCTGATGTCGTTCCTTTGGCTGCTGCAAGCTGGCAGTGTTTCGCCCATCGCGGCACCGCCCGAGTACCCGGATCACCAGGATCTGCTGTATCAGATCAGTCCGGAGGGGAAGCGTCAGGCCGTCCGCACGACTGAGGACTGGCAGATTCGTCGGCGGCACATTCTCGAGAACCTGCAGCGTGTGACAGGGCCGCTCCCCGGCCCGCTGAGCCGGGTGCCGCTGGACGTGGAGTATACAGAATCAGTCCGCCTGGACCCTCCGCAGACGGCACGGTCGATCATCCGAAGGAAACTGACATTTCAGTCAGACGCAGACGATCGCGTGCCGGCCTGGCTGCTGATCCCGGCGGACCCCGACGGGGTGAAAGGTGGAGGCACCGTCCGGCGACCGGCGATGCTCTGTCTGCAGCAGACCACGGAATTCGGGAAAGACGAGCCGGCGGGTATTCGCGGAGATCCCGCATTGAAATATGCGCTGGAGCTGGCGGAGCTGGGGTTCGTGACACTGGCTCCGGACTATCCGTCCTTTGGTGATCACGACTACGACTTTGCGGCATCCCGCGGCTATGTCAGCGGCTCAATGAAGGCGATCTGGGACAATATTCGTGCGGTCGACCTGCTGCAGTCGCTGGCCGAAGTGGATCCGGAGCGAATCGGCTGCATTGGCCATTCCCTGGGCGGGCATAATGCCATCTTTACGGCAGTGTTTGAACCGCGGCTGAAGGTGATTGTGTCCAGCTGCGGCTTTACCAGCCTGAGCAAGGATGACATTCCCAGCTGGACGGGACCACGGTATCTGCCGCGGATCGCGGACGAGTTCGGGAATGATCCGGAGCGGGTCCCGTTCGATTTCCACGAGCTGATCGGCGCCCTGGCGCCGCGTCCCTTTCTGGCCAGCGCCGCCACACATGACAGCGATTTTGATGTCAGCGGAGTTCGCGACGTCATGGAAGCAGCCGCTGCCGTCTACCGTCTGTACCAGGCGGATGCCGGCCTGGAAGCGATTTACCCGACGGCACCTCATTCCTTTCCGGACGAGGCTCGACGCCACGCATTCCAGTTCCTGGAGCGTCATCTGCGGCGGGAGCCTGCCCGGTAAGGACCGGCCAAAAAATAAGTTGAACAAATTTTCTGGTCAGGGAAGCGCAGCGCCCCCTGACCGGAATCACGCTGGTGTGTGACAGCGGCTGGACCTGAATGTTTCGTTTTATCCGTAAGATTGCTGCATGAAATCATCGGCCAGCTGATGAACTGATCCAGCGAATCCGCATCCGCGGTGCAGGATTCATGCGGCCGAAGTTTTCATGAGTTTGTTCAACTGATTTTTTGGCCGGTCCTAAACGATCAGGTCAGCAATTGCTGCAGCGGAACTGCCCCATGATCCGCCAGCGGAATCGGACGACCGATATTGCTCTGATTTGACGACGTCTCATCAAGACCCACGGCGCGACAGATCGTGGCCATGAGGTTCGGAACGGAGACCGGACTCTCTTCAATCTCCATCCCGTCGCTGCTGGTCCGGCCACAGACCTGGCCCGTCCGGATGCCACCGCCTCCCAGCACAGCGCTCCAGCTGCCGGGCCAGTGATCGCGTCCGGCGTTCTCGTTGATCACCGGAGTGCGGCCGAATTCTCCCATCCAGACGACCAGCGTACTCTCCAGGAGTCCTCGCTCCTGCAGGTCGCTCATCAATGTCGCCCATGCCGGATCCAGAACCTCGCAGAGATCCCGAACGGTCTGGAAGTTGTCCGTGTGGCTGTCCCAGCCGGCTCCGCCGCGATTTTCGAGGCCGTTGAGGGCGACTTCCACGAACGCCACACCCTTTTCCACCAGTCTCCGCGCCAGCAGACATGCCTGACCGAACGGACTCCGGCCATAGCGGTCGCGGAGCGCATTCGGTTCATCGTCCAGGCGGAACGCGCCGACATCCCGAGATCGCATCATCCTGACAGCCTGTGCGTAAGACTGCCTGTGGCTGGAACCCGGGATCCCCGGACGTTCCGCCAGAAACTCCTGCTCCAGCACATTCAGCAGCCGGATCCGGTCATCAATCCGCGCTGCGGCCAGACGCGGTGCGGTCTGCAGATTCCGGACTTCGAAGGATATGTCGGTGTTCGACGAACGCTGATCGGCGACAACCAGCGGTGACCACGCCGGCCCAAGGAATCCGGGGCCAAATGCCTCCGGGCTGAACGCCCGAAACGGATTGACGCTGATGAATGCCGGCAGCTCACACTCGTCCTGCCTGAGCTGGTGACTGAGCAGCGAACCGAGCGTGGGAAACTGCACTGGCCCCTGCGGCAGATAACCCGTGCGCAGATAATACGTGGCGCGAGCATGGTCACCTTCTTTTGTGGACATCGTGCGAATCGGAGCCAGATGCTGCATCACCTGGGCAGTACGGGGAAGGCTGTCGGCAATTCGAATCCCCGGGATACTGGTCTCAATCGCCTTCACCGGCCCTCCGTTGGCATGTCCTTCATGCGGGTCGAACGTGTCGATCTGACTCGGGCCGCCGGACATCCACAGCAGAATACAGGACCGTGCCGGTCTGATCCCCCGGGACTCGGCCTGCAGCGCCAGACGGGGCAGCCAGCCGGACATCGACGCACCCAGCAACGACAGTCCGGAATACCGACCGAACAGGCGACGGTGAATTCGAACAGCATCCATCAGGTGACTCCTCAGTAGTGGTTCAGCGGTTCAATGGTTCAGCAGAAATTCGCTGCTGTTCAGCAGCACCCAGAACACGTCGCCCAGCGCTTCGCGGGAACCGGGAGACGATGTTTCCCCAGCGGCCTGAGCGCTCGCCTCCAGATACGGCAGAAAGGTTGCCAGTTCTCCGGCTGTGGGCGGTCGACTGACGGTGGCCAGGGACAGCGTCTCCAGTCGCTCCGCATCCGACATCCGAGGAAATTCCGTGACTGCTCGCAGCGTCTGGCTGTCTTCCAGGCTCGTTGCCTGATCAATGAAGTCACCGTTCATCATCGCCAGCGCCTGCAGAATCGTCGTCTGCCGCTGCAGAGGTGACTCAGCGTCATCAAGGTAGAGTTCCAGAAAGCGGCCACGCGGCGAACTGTCGTCCGTCAGGAAGGGATTGTTTGCCAGGAATGGCTGGTAATATCCCACCGCCTCCGCAAGGCTGTCGAAGAACTGCTCCGGAGTCATGCCCCGCAGCGCCGCCCGGGCAAATGCATCCGCATCAGCCTGACTTTCGTGGGTCTGCCGACTTCCGGTGCGGTAGACGCGCGTCCGTGTAATGGTCCGGATGAGAAATTTCAGATCGTATCCGTGCGCCACAAACTGCGTCGCCAGCAGGTCCAGTACGGCAGGCTCCGCCGGTGCGTTGTTCTCGGAAAAATCGTCCACCGGATGCACCAGCCCCCGACCAAAAAACTGCGCCCACATCCGGTTTGCCGCCATCCGGGCGAACCAGGGATTGCGACTGTCAGTCAGCCAGTCCGCAAGAACTTCGCGGGGCGACGTCGAGTCGGTCCAGGCGGGAGTGTCGCCCGTCAGGAAGATCGCCGGAATCAACTCTCCCGTTGACGGCATGCGGATGCTGCGGTGGCTCGTCGCGTCCCCGCCACTGCCGGACGGCATGCCGGAGGATGCGGTGTCGGCCCCCGGCAGGTCAGCATAGAATGCCGCCAATTGCCAGAACTGCTGCTGCTTCCAGCGATCGAACGGATGATTGTGACACTGCGCACAGTCCAGACGCACGCCCAGAAAAGCGCGGGATGTGCCCGTCGCAGCATTCTCCGGCTTCAGATCGCGGCTGACAAAGAAAGCCTCCGGACTGCTGGCCGAGTTCAGTACCCCCGTCATCGCGGTCGAGCTGTCAACGGGGATCGTGATGATTCTGCGAACGACTTCGTCGTAAGGCGTGTCCGCTGCGATCTGAGTCCAGAGCCAGGCTTCGAAACCCGGAATCAACGCCCGATACTGAGGCTGGCTGGCGGCCTGCGGAATCAGGGCGTTACGCCAGACCGTGGTAAAATTGCGCACATACGCCGGACTGTCCAGCAACTGCTCAACCACTCGGTCTCGCCGTGACGAGTCCGGGTCGGAAAGAAACTCGCGAACTTCCGAAACCGCCGGAATTCGACCTGCCAGATCCAGATAAATCCGCCGCAGATATTCCGCGTCCGACACCGCAGCTGCCGGGATGACATGCCGTGATCTCCATGACGCCTCGAACAACGCGTCTGCCTGCCGCGCAGTCTCATCGACGGACAGCAGCACCGTGTCTGCGGCCGGAACCGTGTCGGTGGCCGGCACCGTGTCGGTGGCCGGAATCGTGTCGGTGGCCGGAACCGTGTCGGTGGCCGGAACCGTGTCGGTGGCCGGAACCGGCGCCAAAAGCGGCTGGTCCTCCGCCATGCAGATCGTGACGTGGCCGCAGATTGTCAGGAAAAACACGGCCAGGAAAAACACGGCCAGGCAGACAAGCGCGGCAAACCAGCTCATCACGATCGAACAGATGAACCCCATTCGACAATATCTCACCGGATCTTCCTCCGCGAGAAATCATGATCAGGCTGCGAAGATGGCTCAGTGCCTGACCGCGAGGATATCGCACTGATCTGCTGAAGGCCAGCCCCGTGCGGCAATTCAACCAGGGCCGGAATTCGCCCCAGGGCCGGATACAACAGTGAATCAGACCGAGCACGAGCAGTGTCACACCCGAAATTTGTCTGTCAGACAAAAACAAAGCCAGAAATTTCGTCCTGGGTTCTCAGCGGCAGGAAATTCCGGTCACCAGCCGCGAAATCCGTCGTTCCGCCGGGCCAGTCGGGGTAGCTCACTGTACGATCAAAGAGTATGCTTTAAGAATTCGCAGTTTTTCTCGACGGAACGCGGCCATGACGTCGAAGTCACTCCTCGTCACCGCCACATGGTACGCGATCTGATCTCTGGCACGAACAACTGAACGTTTCATCAGTTCTGGACGACCCCGACGATGACGATTTCGATGACTGAGTACTTCCGGACGCGCAAGTCCGACCGGAAGAAGGAAACTCGTTACATCAACGTGATCAACAAGGACAGCTGCACGTCCTGCAATTCCTGCGCTTCAGTTTGCCCCGTCGACTGTATCTACGAAGTGGTCAGTCCGATACCGTCTCAGAGCTACCATCAGATTGACACCAGCCGCTGCATTGGATGTCAGATGTGCTATCGCTCACCGAACGACAGCTCGGAGCATTACCAGCTGACGATCTGTCCGTGGAATGCGATCGACATGCTGCACAATCCGAATGTCAAGCCGGACGAGCATTCGGTGCTGGAGCCCTATTATCGCGGCGCGGAAAGTGATCTGCCCTGGCACAAGCTGGAAGAATACGCCTATCAGCTGTTCCTTGACGGTGAAGTCTTTCTGCCGCATTCTGAGCCGGACCTGCACAAGTATCTGGAACGACTTCAGGAACTCGCCTGGATGTACAGTGAAACCGACAACATTCGCATCGTGGATGCGGTCGTCGGTCAGGGGGAGGGCTACCTTCAGTATTCCGCGACGGAAGAAGGTCGTGACCTGCTGGACGTGATTTTTCGAAATTACGGCCGCATCTTCATGGATTAGGCAGGGCTCCTCGGCGCTTTGTCCTGACTCGCCTCACAAGCTGTGGCTCGATTCCAAAAAAAGGACCGCCCAGGCGTTCGACATTTCAATCACCTGCCCGTACATTTTCGCCCTGCGGGGGCATGACGCTGTCTCCAACTGCGGCGGGACCAGCCAAACCGGGTCAGATCCGAAAGGAAGCATCCCTGCGGCGATCGGTTCCCGGGTGCACGCGGAGACAGCGTCCTGCCCCCTCCGCTTTTTCTCCCGCTTTGCATTCCGCACGAAGCGCGAAGCCTCCCCGGTTCTCTCCGCTCCTGATATCATTCTGCGCTCCTGACATCATTCTGATTGCCTGCAGCCATCAAAGTGACGTCGCATCGCGGGAGTGTTGATGACGGACCATTCAGCGTAAACTATTGCCAGCAATTACTTTAACGGTATCGAACAGAAACTGGAACGGTTCCTGAAATCAGTGGTTCGGGGGGTGCCGCGTGTTCACGGTGCCCGCAATTGGACCTGACTCATGATGGAAGGGACCAGAGCCATGAGACGATTCAGTCTGTTCAGTCTGAAATGTTCCAGTGCTGCGGCAGTTTTCGTGCTGACTGTGGCCGTGTCGTCCGCCAACGATATCGAAGATTTTCTGAAGGCGATGCGGCGGCCAGCGCCCGCGCGTCAGCGCGAGTTCACCGGGGTTCCCGCAGGGTCTCGGTTCCAGCGGCATTCGTCTCGACCCGGCATCCATGGAGATTACCCCGCAGATTCTGCCGCGTCTTTGTCTCGGACAGGTTGGCCACGGGGTCAAGGTTCTTCGGCTGACGCTGAAGTCCACGAAATTTACGACCTGAGGCAGCGCGACTCGCGGCTGCGGTATCCGGTGAGAATCTCGCCGGAACATCGGCTGAGTTCCCGTCGCGGCCAGAATTTCGCTCCCGATTCGGACGAAGTTTCCGAGTACGAAATGTCTCCCGACTGGTCATACCAGGTCCCTCCTGTCCCGCTGCCCCCGGCGCCGCTGCCCACACGGCCGCTGCCCCCGGCGCGGATGCTGCGTAATCCGTCGACTTCAGACGCCACACTGCACCATCACGAAATCGGTGACATCGTGCATTGCCCGGTCGTACTCGAGCCGTGCGTCAGGATCGAAGACCCCGAAAACATCGCGCCACAGGCACGCCCGGTGGTGATTGCCGTTCGAGACCCTCGGAGTGCGGAACATCACAGCGGCTGCGACGAAGGGCTGGTCTACGTTGTCGCATATGTGCCACCGTGCCCGCCGGACTGTATTACGATTTCTCCCTGCGGAACTCGCATCACGCTGTCGTTTGGCGACTACGACGTGAAGATCCACTCGTGCCGGGGATGGGTCGTGGTGGCGTACCGCGACTGAGAAAGATCACTGCGATCTGCGCGAGCAATCCACTGCCGCGGGGCCGGGACCAGACAGGCGCAGGGAGCCTGTCTGAGTTCACAGTCACGCATGCTTCCGGGCCGGCTCAGGCACTCCAGCCCTGCTTTGGCAGACAGTGAACTGTGCGGGACGCTGCGACCTGCCGTGCCGTGATCGCGTCGATGAGCTGTCGGGTCCGCTGCGGGGCAGCAGATACCTCCGCGGCCAGCCGGAATGTGATGTCCTCTGCCGGCGCCAGCCGGATGACCCGCCCCTGTTCCCGTTCGCGCGTTCTGAGGTTGGGAAAACAGCTGGCAGGCTCGATCCCCACGACGTAGCCGTCAGCCGTGGACTGAGTATTCTTCCACAGCGTCAGCCAGGGCAGTGTGGACGTGTCGAACCGGAGGCAGAAGGCCAGTCGGGAGTCGGGAGAGCAGAGAAGCGCCGTGCCGAATCCGTCGCCGTCAGCCAGCGGGCTGGTGAAATAGACCTGTTCCGCGTAATCCGGTGTGGGGCCCTGACAAAGATTCCACATACTGATACCGTCTGCGGCCCGTGGATCGCGCGGGGCCACTTCGGCCACTGCACTGTGAAACACGGATCCTTCGGCCAGAAACGGCTCACCCAGATTGCAGTGATACAGCAATTCCACCTCGGCGGGCGTCCCGGCCAGATTCACCACCCGGTCGGTGATCTGAAAGCTGCTGCTGCCGATGACACTGGTCAGCGTTGAAATCAGTCGCAGCCGTCCTCCGAACATGGATGCTTCATCCACGATACCGGTCACCGAGATGCGTCCACCGTCTGAGGCATCGATCACCACAAAGACGTGATGCGCAGCCAGATTGGCGATGCGGCCATGAAGGGTGAGAAACTGGTCCGAAACCACGTTGCCGGCCGAATCCCGGATGACGTCACGCCCTGGCGCACCATGCCAGGCAAGACCACAGCGGCAGATCAGCTCGTTGAACCCGTCCAGCCATCCGATACCGCCGCGGCGCATGGGATCAATCAGCGCCGGATGGACTGGCCGTTCCACCGGCGAATTCCACTTCAGAGGCACTCCGTCGACCTCACCGCGCCACACACCCATTCCACGAGTTGGCAGAATCTCCAGCCGCAGCCGGCCGTTGTTGATCGTCACGACATCCACGCCATCGGACAAGCCTCCGCGGAGCCGACGCATCGAGACTGACCAGTCACGACCATTGCTGGCGTCCAGTCCGGTCGACTCGGCCGTCACGCAGGAAGTTGTGTCATGCAGTCCCGCATCGGTATTCAGCAGCTCAATCGGTCCGGACGTCTTCATGCGGTGTCGTTCTGTTTCAGGCGCGTGATCAGGCATTCCCTGTGTTCCCGTTTCCGAGCGGAATGCGCGACCGCGTGAAATCTGATTCACGGCCAGCCGCCATCCCCGGGTGGCTGCGGCGAAACCAGCCGCGCTGCCACTGGCGGGTCTGTCTCAGGAATTTCAGGAAGGAGGAGCTTCGGACAGCAGAATCTGAACGATGGCTTCCAGATACG
>SYLK01000729.1 GCA_005809115.1 Planctomyces sp.
GCTGCATCTATGACTGACAACGCCGATTGCTGACGCCGTGCGAGCGTGGCTGCGCTGCGTTGCGGGCGAAGCCCGCGCCAAGCGTATTCCGGATGCATCAGGCGCGTGGGGGGCCAGTCCCGGTATTATCAGGAGGTCTGAGATCCGCTGGAAAGTGGCATGGTCCTGACGGACCGGATCAGTGGCATGAACTCCATCTGATCCAGCACATCCCGCTGCAGGTCGATTCCCGCGGCGATTTCAATCAGTTCCAGCCCTTCCGGCTCGAGTCGAAAGACGGCGCGCTCCGTCACGAACAGGACCTTTCGCTGCCGGTCACTGGCGGATCTGCGATTTGCCGCGTGCGACGAGCCTGAAACCATGGCCGGCGACAGGGAGGCTCGGGCCGCATCCCCGGAAAACGACACATGTCCGACGGTCCTGACGAATTTTCGCACGCGCCCTTCGCGCACGATTCGCAAGCGTCCGTCCTCAATTTCCAGCTCCAGACCGTCCGCCGTCAATGTGCAGCAGAAAACCAGGCGGCGTGCGTTCTGCGAGATATTGATGAATCCCCCGACGCCGGCGAATTTCGAACCGAATCGCGACACGTTCACGTTTCCGGACTGGTCCACCTCTGCGGCTCCCAGTGCGGCGAAATCCAGACCTCCGCCATCATAGAAGTCAAACTGAGATGGCTGATCAATCACGGCTTCAGGCCGCAGTGAAGCGCCGAAGCTGAGTCCGGCAGCTGGAATTCCGCCGATCGCACCGCTCTCCAGGGTCAGCGTCACCTCGGACAGCAGGCCTCGTTCGGCAGCAATTCGCGAAACCCCCTCGGGCAGTCCGATGCCCAGGTTGGCAATGTCGCCAGGATGCAGTTCATTACAGACTCTGGCGGCGATCCGATGGCGGATGCCGAGTGGCAGCGGCGGCAGATCGGATCCGACGTTCGCATGGTCCGCGGACGCTGCGGGACAGCAGTAACCCGGATTAAAGGCTTCCGCAAACGTCTGCCAGTGATCCTGCTCTTCTGCCACCACAATCCGCGACACCAGTCGACCGGGCACCCGCACCTGCTGCGGAGGTGCTGGTCGGTCCAGCACGCGCCTGACCTGTGCCAGCAGCACGCCGTCGTGATTGTGTACCGCCTGTGCAATTGGAAGCACATCCCCGATCAGGGCTTCTTCATCCACCAGCAGATTTCCAAACGGATCCGCCGCGGTGGCGCGAATCATGCCGGCATTGATCGGGAACGCATGGTACAGCAGCCAGCTGCGCCCACGCACGTCCAGACGCTCCACCAGTTCCTCGCGGGTCCGCGAGTTCAGTCGACCGCCGCCATTCTGCGGATCGACGAAAGTCCCCAGCCCGACGTGGGTCAGGCATCCGGGACGTCCCGCCGCAATGTCCCTGAGAAGCTGACAGATCACACCCTGGGGAAAGTTGTAGGCTTCTATCTCCTCGGCCTGCGCCAGCTGCCACAGGCCGGGCGCCAGTCCCCAGTGACCACCGATCACACGGCGGAGCAGACCGGCATGTGCCAGGTGATTCAGTCCCCGTGTCCGGCCGTCTCCCTGCCCGGCCGCATAGACCAGCGTCAGACCGGCGGGATTCCGCGAGCTGAGAAATCGCTGCTCCAGAGCCCTGGACAGCGCTTCCGGATGTCCGGCCCCGATGAACCCGCCACAGACCAGAGTCGCGCCGTTCGGGATTTCTGACACAGCCTGTTCGGCCGAACAGAGTTTGCCTGTCAGCGGCATGTTTTGCGGCGGATTGTTCATCCCCACCAGCCTCCGTTCACGTGCAGCGTCTGACCGGTGACATACGACGCCAGATCGCTGCACAGGAACAGAATCACGCTGGCGATTTCCTCCGGCTCACCGAATCGCTGCAGCGGGATCTGTTCCAGCATCCGCCGGCGGCCGGACTCGGGGATCGAGGCTCCCATTTCCGTGAGCACGACTCCCGGCGCAACCGCATTGACCGTGATGCGACGGCTGGCCAGTTCCCGGCTGAGCACTTTGGTCAGGGCCATCACCCCCGCTTTGGCCGAAGAATAATTCGCCTGACCAAAAAAACCGATGACACCGGAAATTGACGCCATGCTGATAATTCGACCCCCGTCCCTCATCTGAGGCAGTGCCTGCTGACAGACTCGAAACACAGCGGAAAGATTCGTGTCCAGCACATCATCCCACTCGACATCGGTCAGATTCTTGACGGTGCGGTCGCGCAGAATGGCGGCGTTATTGATCAGGATATCAATCGGTCCCCACTTTGCGCTCACGGTGGCCAGGAAAAGCTGCATCTGTTCCCGCGACCGCACATCGGCCGCCATGGCCAGCCCCGTCTCGCCCCAATCCGCAACCGTCTCCTCGGCACGCAGCCGGCAGACGCCCGCCGGATCGTCAGGATAATTCACGGCGACTCGTGCTCCGGCCCGATGCAGCATGGTGGCCGCTGCTTTTCCCAGGCCCTGACCACCTCCGGTAATGATGGCGACCTTGCCGCTGAGATCAATCGGGATCAAGCTCCTGACCTTTCACTGGTTCATCGGATTCGCAGGATTCACTCTGCAGGTTTCACTCTGACTCTACGGTGCACTGTACCGGATGACCACCGTGCGATGCCACGGACAAAGCAGATGTTCACCCGATCGTTCCCCGATCCGCCATGGCAGGAAGGCCCCGCCATGGTCTGACTTTGCCGGCTGGTTTCGCTGAGTCTGAGTTTTCGTCGGAATTCCCGCGACAACGTTTTTCTCAATCCTGCCGGTTCGCCGATTTGTCATCATCCTGTGAACGCAAGGGGTTGACAAAGGATTCGGTGTCTGATTATCAATCGCGTCGCAGCCGATTGCCCTCTAAACAAAGCATTTACGTTTCAGGACTTACGCGAGGTTGTTGGTCATGGTTACAGCACTTGAAACTGACAGGATCCGGCAGATGGAAGGGGTTGTCGCCACATCCGGGCTTTGCCGGAAGGCAGCCGCAGCTCAGCCTGTTTCCCCCTGGCTGAAGGGGGATGCTGACGAGGATTTCGAGGAAGAGGACTTCGGCGACGAGGAAGACGGGGACGAGGAGGACGATGTCGAGGACGATGAAGACGACTTCGATGACGACCTTGACGACTTCGAAGACGATGAAGACGACTTCGATGACGATGATGAAGATGACTTCGAGGACGAGGAAAGCGAAGACTTCGAAGATGACGAGGAATTCTGAATCTGACTCCGGAGGTCGATGATGCACGAACTGTGGGATCAGATCCAGGAGACTCATGCCTGGCTCAGCCGGCAATGGCCCGGAAAGCCTCAGGTGGGTCTGATTCTTGGTACCGGACTCGGCGGGCTGGCGGAACAGATTCAGGTGGAACTGGCTGTGCCGTATTCGCAGATCCCCCATTTTCCTCGCTCGACCGCGCCATCTCATGCTGGAAAACTGATCTGCGGAACCCTGCACGGGGCGTCAGTCATTGCGCTGGAGGGAAGATTTCACTACTACGAGGGCTACTCACTGCAGCAGGTGACCTTTCCTGTCAGACTGATGCAGTCGATGCGCGCAGCGACACTGATCGTGACGGGTGCCGTCGGAGGCATCAATACCCAGTATCAGCTGGGTGATATCGTCATCGTCGAAGACCATATCAGCCTGATGCCGGACAATCCTCTGCGGGGAATCAACGACGATCGTCTCGGCCCGCGGTTCCCGGATATGAGTCGCCCTTACGACCGACAGCTGATCCGACGGGCGAAGGACATTGCTCTGGAACTCGCCATTTCGGCGCACACCGGAGTGCTCGTGGCGGTACCCGGGCCGAATCTGGAAACCCGAGCGGAATACCGCATGCTCAAAGCCATGGGGGCTGACGTGGTGGGCATGTCAACGGTTCCGGAAGTCATCGTGGCAGCCCATGCGGGAATGCGCACGGTCGCCTTTTCTGTCGTCACCGATATCTGCCTCCCGGACGCCTTGGAACCGGTCGACATTCCGCGGATCATTCAGGTCGCCGGTGAAGGCGGGCGCAGACTCGAACAAATCCTGGCGCGTCTGCTCCGGACGATCAGCGCAGAGCACTCCGGCTAAGAACCCCTGACAAAACCGGCGGCAGAACGCACAGCAGCCACCTCCGGGACCTGCCCCGATGATGGCTGCACTGCAGTTCGCGTCAGGACCGGCCAAAAAATCAGTTGAACAAATATTCTGGTCAGGGAAGCGCAGCGCCCCCTGACCGGAATCACGCTGGTGTGTGACAGCGGCTAGACCTGAATGTTTCGTTTTGACCGTAACATTGCTGCATGAAATCATCGGCCAGCTGATGAACTGATCCAGCGAATCCGCATTCGAGGTGCAGGATTCCTGCGGCCGAAGTTTTCATGAGTTTGTGCAACTGATTTTTTGGCCGGTCCTTACTGGTGTCGGACGAGTCATCTGCTGCGCCGTGGCAGGTCAGTTGCCCGGACTGGCCGGGCGGTCGTCATTGTTGTTCGCAATCGCGGCAGCAACGCCGGCTCCGGCTCCGGCTCCGAGCAGAGCTCCCAATCCGCCGCCACCAAAACCTCCGCCCCCGCCACCTCCGCCAGCAGCACCACCGCCTCCTCCACCAGGCGCGCCCCCCGGGGCAACCGAGGAAGCCGTCGTGGTGTCGTTCGCCGTCGGCGAGGCGTCATCATCATCGTCCGGCAGGTAGTTTTCCAGTGACACGGGAGCCGCGACAAACTGGGACACGGCGTTGATGGATGTCAGCCTGTAGGCATTGCGAGTCGAGGTCGAGGCGAATGAACCCACGACGTCGACACCGACTACCAGCACGCCGTCGCGGCCCACTGCCAGCACCGTGTACAGACCCGGAGTGAGCCCCGCGACGACGAAACTCCCGTCAGGGCTCACACGCGATGAGCCGGCTACCACATTGTCCATGACGAAATACACGGTCAGGTCCCGAACCGCTGTGACCAGCACGTCAGGTGACTTCAGGGGATTGATCACGCCTTCGATACTGCCGTCCCGATTCAGCTGCAGCTGGTGACCGGCAACGGATGTGGCCGGTTCGCCGGCCCCGACGACGTCCTCATAGGCTCGAGTCTCTGTGCTGCCCGAATCCGTTCCAGCCTCTGCCGGAGCGCTCTCCGTGGGCAGGTTCTCCATAATCAGCCGCCGCACGGTGGCGAAGTCGCGGGCCATTGCCACTGAAGCATCGAGCGAAAACTGATTCTCGGACTCAGGTTCAGCGTCTGCTGCGACTGGATTCTCTGTCACCCGAATGCCGATCGCAGCATAGGCATTCGTGCCACGGGCGATGAGACCATAGACACCCGGTCGCACGTCACTGAATACAAACACGCCCTGTTCGCTGGTGACGGCTCGTCCCGCCAGCTTGCCACCGCTCATGAGTCGCACTTCCACGCCAGCCAGTGAAGCCGTGTCACTGCTCGAACCACCGGGAAGACTCAGTCGGCCAACCACTGCCCCGTCAGACCTGAGCATCACGTCGTGAGATCGGTTATGGATCAATTGATCGCCAGCCACCTCGCCAGCGTCCGCGGCCGGTGCTGGTACGTCAAATCCGGCCGACGCATCCGCGGATACCGCCTGCACGGGTTGTGCACCAGCATCGACGCCCGCATCCTCAACCGCGGCGCCTAATGCCACATAGACTGACCCCGCAGTTACTGAACTCGCCAGTAACAGCGAAAAGACTGCTGGGAACGTCCGGCTGAATTTCATGGTCTGGGTGCCCCCGAAAGGCGAATCAACGAAACGAACACACCTGGCACCGCAATCTTCAATCAGGTGGCGGACCAGTGTCAAACTCCGACAACTATTATCCTGCGAAGAGAATCGTCAACGCAACCAAAATTCAATCAAAACGGGAAAATCTCAAATTCATCCCAATTCACCCATTCTCCAGGCAGAACAGTAATGTACGTATGGCCACATCCTGCAGTGAGTCAAGAGTGCGTTGGATTCGTGGGCAGGGCACGATTGACTTCCTCTGACATCGCTTCCGGACACGACATCGCTTCCGGACAGGGAAACAGGGGACTGGACTGGACCGGACTCCTGGACGGACGCGAGTGCACGCGGCACACTGTACGATCGAACTCGTGGTGCTCCGTCGGGCGTCAGCCCGTTCGACGGCAGGAGGCGGGACTGGGAGAGGGACTGGGACGGGTGTTTTTCGGGTATTGGCAGTGTTTCCGCGATTGGCAGTGCTTTTGGCGGTGCTCTTGACAGTGTGTATTGACAGGGTTGATTGATGCGAATCACAACGTGGAACGTCAACGGGCTGAGATCCGCGGTGCGGAAGGGATTTCTGCGGCATGTGGACGAGATTGCGCCGGACGTTCTGTTGCTTCAGGAGGTGCGTGCCATACCGGATCAGTTGCCGGAAGAGATCCGGAATCCGGCGGGGTGGCAGGTGGTGTGGAATCCGGCGGAGCGGCCCGGATACTCGGGGACTGCCGTCTGGTCCCGATTTCCGATCGAGGAGGTGACTCGGGGAATGGGGCGTCGACTGTCGGACGATGAAGGGCGTCTGTTGACGGCGGTGATTCGCGGGATTCGTTTGTCGTGTGTCTACCTTCCGTCGGGATCGTCGGGTGTAGCGCGTCAGGAGGTCAAAGACCGCTGGCTGAAAAAGTTCCGTCGCTGGGCAGGGGCCTTCGTGGGCGGGGGGCCGTTTCTGTTGGGCGGAGATCTGAATATTGCACATTCAGAAAGTGACATTTTTTATGCGAAAGCCAACGAGAACACATCCGGATTTCTGCCTCACGAGCGGGCCTGGTTTGGACATCTGCTGAAGTCAGGCTGGCACGATCTGGTGCGAGAACATTACGGTGGAGTTCAGGGGCCGTATTCGTGGTGGTCGAATCGTGGGCGAGCGCGAGAACTCGATCGCGGCTGGCGGATCGACTATCTGCTGAGCAATGCTGCGGCCCGGCAGATGGTGAAGCAGGCCGCGATTCACCGCGAGGCGGGACTCGCCATCAGCGATCACGCGCCCGTCACGGTCGACCTGGAGCTGTGACTCGGGTCACTTTGAGTCACTGACGGGAACAATCGTACTTGTGCCGATGATTCCCTAGAATGAGACGCCACAGTGCCCCGCCTGCCGGAGTGCAGTGCGACTTTTCCGACCGACAGCCCAAATTTCAGACGTGCCGATCAGCCCTTATGTTTCAACCCGTTTCCGACAGCAGTTTTGTACCCGGCGAGCACGCCGTACTCCGTTTCTGGTCCGCTCACGAAGTCTTCCGGCAGCTGCGTCGGAAGAACGCCGGCCGCAGGCGATGGAGCTTTCTGGATGGCCCGATTACGGCAAACAACCCCATGGGTGTGCATCACGCGTGGGGCCGCACGTACAAGGATACGTTTCAGCGGTTCTTCGCCATGACCGGGCATGATCAGAGGTATCAGAACGGATTTGACTGCCAGGGTCTCTGGGTGGAAGTTGAAGTCGAGAAGCAGCTGGGTCTGGGCACAAAGTCCGCAATCGAAGCGTACGGAATCGACAACTTTGTGAACGAATGCAAGCGACGGGTGCTGCGGTTTGCGGCGCGCCAGACCGAACAGTCCGTGCGCCTGGGATACTGGATGGACTGGGACGATCCGCAGGAGTTGCGACGCCTGGCGGAGCATCTCGGGA
>SYLK01000730.1 GCA_005809115.1 Planctomyces sp.
CCAGGGATACGACACCGGCGCATTCGTCGCCTCGTTCGTACTCGACAGCAAGTTCGGACTCGATCGCGGTTTCGATGTTTATGACGACGATCTGGACGACATTCACGCTGTCGTCGGACCTGCAGATCCGATCAGTCCCGAAGACCGACGCCGCGATGGAAGTCTCGTCGTTGACGCTGCCACGACATGGCTCAGCCAATGGCACTGGCAGCCGACGTTCTGCTGGGTCCATCTGTATGATCCGCATGCTCCCTGTCAGCCTCGATCAGCACTGTTCGGCGACGAATTCGCCGACCGACCGTATGACGCCGAGATCGCCTACGTCGACCAGCAGATCGGTCGTCTGCTGCAGCTCCTCAGAGCGCGTCGGCTGGACGCCAGCACCCTGGTCGTGGTCGTAGGCGATCATGGAGAAGGGCTGGGCGAACATCTGGAACAGACGCACAGCCTGACACTGTATGACTCCACGATGCACGTACCACTCATTCTGCGGTACCCCAGGAAACTGGCTGCAGGCGGACGGGTCGCATCCGCCGTCTCAGTTGTGGACGTACTGCCGACCATCCTCGACCTGCTCGACCTGCCTGAACCATGCAGTCTGACCGGAAAGTCGTTTCGTGCGGCTCTGGAGGACAGGAACGTTGAACCGACCGTCTGCCACGGCGCCACGGATGACCCGTTCGATGTTTACGGCTGCGCACCACTCAGAAGTCTCACCGACGGACAGTGGAAGTTCATCCGCTCCACCCGTGTGGAACTCTATGACCTCGCCGTCGATCCCCATGAACTGCAGAACCTGGCGGACAGCCACCCCGATCAGGTGCGGGAGATGACGAGGCGACTGGAGGAATTCGAGTCGGCGCTGACCATCCGGGACGAGACGCCGGTTTCGCTGTCGGCTGCGGAACGACGCATTCTGGAAAGCCTGGGCTATGCCGGAACGGCAAGCGTCGGGCAATCATCGCAGGACGCCGACAGTGGCAGCCTTCCGGACATCAAGGACATCCTGCTGCTGGAAACGCGGATGGAAGAAGCCGTGAAACTGTTTCATGCCGGCGCGGCCACGGAAGCCATCACCCTGCTGCAGGACGTTGTTCACCGGGCTCCAACGCACGCTCCGGCCGCCTGGTCGCTGGCGTGGGCCCTGTGGCGGCAGTCCCGACACGACGAGGCCACGGCCGTTTTTCGGGCCCTGCTGCAGATCCGTCCCGACTGCCATACGGCTCACTATGGCCTCGGTTTCATGCTGCTTCAGCGCGACGATCTGCGCGGAGCCGCCGGCGAGTTTCTGAAGACGATCGAAACCGACCCCCAGTACGTCGAGGCCCATTTTCACCTCGCGGAAGCACTGCTGGCCAGCGGACAGGTGGATGAAGCGCAATCCCGCCTGCAGACAGTGCTGCAGCTTGACCCGGGCCACGCCGCAGCCATTCAGCTCGTCGCCTACATCGAGTCCAGCACCGTTCGGAGAGATGCCGCCGTGGCCGAATATCGTCAGGCGCTCCGCGAAGCTGCTGCCGCGTTTCAGGCGGCAGACGGACCAGCAGCAGCTCCTCCCGGTCCCCATTCCCACTGACTCACGAAAGATCGTGCCGGATAACCCGAGGTTGTCGCAGACACTCAACACCCCCCACGGGCGCACAATGTCGACGTCTGCAACACAGGAGTATTTCACTGCGCAGGAATTTGCACGGTTTTGCCGGTTCATCACCCAACCGCCATCCATTTCCCGGCTTTGCACTGGCGGATTGCCACAAAGGCTATGGCGATGATCTGGAGCGAACCGTAATCCGGGCCGGGAATCCCGATCTGGCAGCGCTGGCCGGCCAACCCGTGCGGATACGTTTCAAGATCCGGGACGCGGACTTGTCTTCGTTCCGTTTCCGAACTGGCGACTGACGCCCGGCGTTCATACGATAGCGCAGGAAAACGTTGTGCTTCATCCAGCACCCGACCGATGGGCGTCAGGCCGAGGATCATTGCATGCTGACGATTGCCGGCAATCCGATACGTTTGTGTGACCGCTTGCGGCGTCGCGATTTCCTGACGGCAGGATCTCTGGCGTTCGGCGGCCTGACCTTGCCGCGGCTGCTGCGCGCGGAAGCACAGGCCGGATTCCGCGCGTCGCACAAGTCGATCATTATGGTGTATCTGACTGGTGGTCCGCCTCATCAGGATATGGTGGATCTGAAGCCCAGTGCTCCCGCCGAATTTCGTGGGGAATTCCGACCAATTGCGACCAGCGTGCCGGGAGTTCAGATCTCCGAACTCATGCCGCGTGTCGCAGCAATGATGGACAAATTCGCAATCATTCGCTCGCTGGTCGGGGCTGAGGATCGGCATTCGTCGTTCCAGTGCGCGACGGGCCGCCTGTTTCGCTCGCAGCCGCAGGGAGGGTGGCCGGAGATCGGATCGGTGTTGTCCAGGCTGCACGGTCCAGTCGATCCCTCAGTACCGCCGGCCATCGATTTGTCGATGAAGATGCATCACTTGCCTTACAACCTGCCGGGACCAGGCTTCCTCGGAATGGCGCACACGCCGTTCAAGCCGTCGGGTGATGCGATGAGCGACATGGTGCTGCAGGGTGTCAGCCTCGATCGGCTGAGTGATCGCGGGGCACTGCTGGCGAGCCTCGATCAGTTTCGCCGACGGGCAGATCAGCCGGCCGCGTCGCCCACGGATGCGGATGGGTTTACTGAACGAGCACTGGCGATTCTTACTTCGAGCCGCCTGGTCGAGGCGCTCGACCTGTCGCGCGAGGACCCACGCATCCGTGAGCGTTACGGCAAAGACGACCCGGAATGTCTGCCGTATTCGAACCTGGGATATCAGGCCCACATGTCCAGGTTTCTGGCCGCTCGGCGTCTGGTTGAGGCGGGTGCTCGCTGTGTGACGGTCGCGTTTGCGGACTTCGACTGGCACGGAGCCAACTTCACCAACGGTCGCAAAGTGATCCCGCTGCTCGACCAGGGCCTGGCGGCACTCGTCTCGGACCTGCACGAACGAGGACTCGATCGCGACGTGTCGGTCGTCGTGTGGGGGGAGTTCGGGCGGACTCCCAGGATCAATGCAAGTGCCGGTCGCGACCACTGGCCGCGCGTGACTTTCGCCATGCTGGCGGGCGGAGGGATGACCACCGGCCAGGTGATCGGCGAAACGAATCGCCTGGCGGAAGAACCCATTTCGCGGCCGGTCCATTTCCAGGATGTGATTGCCACGCTCTATCACAACCTCGGCATCGACACCGCTCACACGACGATTCCTGACCTCAATGGACGTCCGCAGTATGTCGCCGAAACTCATCAACCGATCCGCGAACTCGTGTGAGCAACGCCGTTTCTGTGGCTCGGTCAGGCAGCGCCCCCGGCAATCTCACGTGCACGCGCTTCAACAGGAGTGACCCCTGGCAACTGACCCTCAACTTCGTTCTCGCACGTTCCATCCGATCAGTCGTCGCGGCCTGCTCCATGCCGGACTGCTGGGCATCGGCGGGTTGAGTCTGGCGACTTTGCTGCGTGAGCGCGCTGCAGCGCATACGCTGACCGCCGCAGATACGTCGATCATTTTCCTGTTCTTGCATGGCGGCCCGAGTCAGCTGGAAACGTACGACCTGAAGCCGCAGGCGCCGTCGGATATTCGCGGCCCATGCCTGCCGATACAGACGAATGTCCCCGGTCTGGATGTCTGCGAGCTGCTGCCGCTGCACGCCAGGATGGCCAATCGCTTCACGTTGATCCGCTCCTGCACACACGGCGAAGGCGGGCACTTCGAGGCACATGGCCGGTTCATGTCGGGCCATCCGGGACTGAAGCCGGGTACGTTTGAATCGACTCATCCGCAGATGGGCGCGATCGTCGGTCGGGCGCTGAAGTCTCGCGTGCGCGGATTGCCGGCGGCCGTGGGAATGGGCCTGGTAATTTACAACAGCGCGTTCGGCGAATACCTTCCGGGGATCGGGGAAGGGTATTGGAGCAGCGCCTGGCGACCGCCGATTGTCACGAAGGACGGATTGCCCAACTCGATACTGACCGTCGATGGCGGACGGCTCAACGACCGTGTGGGACTGCTGGCGCAATTCGATCGCATGCGGCGGGATGTGGACAACCGGGGCACGATGGACTCGGTCGATGAGTTCAACCGGACGGCGATCGATATCCTGACGGCTGACAAAGCGCGGCAGGCTTTCGACATCTCCCGGGAAGATCCCCGACTCGTCGCTCAATACGGCGACGAATGGGGACAGAACGCGCTGGTGGCGCGACGCCTTGTCGAAGCGGGAGTAAGCTTCGTCACCATCAGCGTGCCGGGAGGCGTCAAAGCGATGGACGCACCGGGGTGGGACGACCATGCCATCAACATCGATCTGCCGACCATCATGCGTCATCGACTGCCGGTCTACGATCAGGTGGTGACCACGCTGATCAACGACATCTTCGACCGCGG
>SYLK01000731.1 GCA_005809115.1 Planctomyces sp.
GACATTCGATCCCGGCCGCGGCACAATAGGCAGCCAGCGCTGCGCCTGTGTTTCCGCTGGAAGTGGCCGCGCATTTCGTCTGCCCCGCGGCCACCATGTGAGATATCGCGGCAGAGGCAAATCGGTCCTTGTAAGATGCCGACGGATTGCTCTGCTCAAGCTTGAACCAGAGGTTGCGCAGGCCTGCCTGCGGCCCGATGCGGCGGGACCGCACGACCGGCGTACCGCCTTCCCCCAGTGAGACCCGCGACGACTCGGGCACTGTTGCAATCCAGTCACTCCACTTCCAGATACTCATCAGCTCCTGCTCCAGCAAGGCATCGCAGCTGTGCCGCTCGGCATCAACAACGAAACTGTAAATCGAACTACCTGCACACAAGAACATCCTGCTGAACCAATTCCGCGGCCTCCGGCCGCGGAATGCCGTGTGTCACAGTCTGCCGGTCACATGTCTGTGTGGATTGTGTCACACGTCCAGGACTCATCATCCGGCGGACGGCGGACGGCGTCTGGCGGACGGCGGACGGCGTCTGGCGAATTCGACCCCAGGCGCCAACGAGCCCCCACGGTTCAGACCACCCGAGCCACGATCCGCCGTCAATCACAACAGCAGTGTCTCCTCATCGGGCTCTGTACCGAATACCTGATCGAGAGCCCGCAGCAGGTACCAGTCCTGCCCCGCCTCGCCAAACAGGAAGTCCACCGCAGCGACATCATCCGAAAACGTGGCTGATCGCACCGGCGGTGTCGTTCCTGATGTCAGCAGGGCGATCCGTTCGGCATACGACACTTCACTCTGCCACGGTACGCTGATCTTCCGGAGCGATGTCAGATTCAGGCCTTTGGATCCTTCACTGTAGAAGCTGACGCGACCGCCAAACAACAGGTCGCTGCCGCTGCCTCCCGATATGCTGTCTCCTCCCGAACCACCAATCAGAACGTCGGCCCCGCCGCCACCCCGCAGGATATCGTTCCCAGCTCCCCCTAGGATCACGCCGGGCTGGTCGCCGCCGAACAACTGATCGTCCGCGTCGCTGCCGATCAGACCAGAAATCTGCTGCACACTCCCGACCGCTGTCGCCTGCCCGGTCCTCAGATCCGCCTGCACTCCAGTGGGCGAAACAAAGAAGGAATAATCGAGAACGTTCAGGCCGGCTCCGCCCGTGATCGCGCCGGAAACCCGCCCGGCCGTATGCATCCGAAACCAGTCGTCCAGCGAACCGCCGTTCAGATTCTCGAAACCAGCGAACTCCAGCGTCCCGACTCTGCCGCTGCCAGGCCCGGTCAGCAGCCAGGTATTGACGGCATTTCGTGCAGTCAGGACATCACTGGTTCCTGAGGCGGCGACGATCCGCTCAAACCCCAGATGACGCGTCAATCCCGTGGCCTGCTGGGTCTCCAGGCTGACTGACACCGAGCCCCCAAATGCCTCGTAGCTCAGCACGTCGGTCCCGGAGCTGGCATTCACTGTCCCGAATCCACCTGCCGCGCCGGACAGGAGAAACTGATCGTCGCCCACACTCCCGGTCAGGTTCTCAACGCCCGAAAACTGAAATGAACCGTTCAGCTGACCGGTCTGATATCCTGTCAGCAGCCACAGATTGGCCCCATGCGGACCGATCAGTGAATCCGCGAAAGCGCTGCCAACGACCGAGTCAAGGGACACGATTCGCCCAACCCGACTGGAAGTCTGAGTACCCAGATTGACTGTCACGCCGGAATTGGCCGACTGAAAATCCATCACGTCCGACATGTCAGACCCCGACACCTGACCTGAAATCCGACCGATTCCGCTGAACGTGAAGGCGTTTCGGTTCAGCGTGCCGTCCAGGTTCTCTGTTCCTGCGAATACTACGCTGCCGTTGAGCACCCCGATGTTCAGATTTGTGATGGCCCACCCCGTCGTGCCACCAGAACTCGGGGCAGCAGTACTCTTCAGAGTATCCAGACCGGCTCCGCCATCAATCCGCAGCGCGGTGTTGTCAGTCGTGAACTGATCGTCTCCGGCCAGTCCATAAATCGACGGCGTCTCAACGGAATCAGACTCGATCGACAGATCGTTCAGCAGGACGACACCGCCCGCGACCACGATCTGATCGGCCACCGCCCGTCCGTTGATGCGGAGTGTGTCTGTACCAGTGTGGCCAAATACGACCACACGACCCGCCGCACCGGTGTGAAACGTGCCCAGCGTCAGAGCCCCCAGTGACACTGTGACGGAGTCAGCGCTCTCTGCCTGAGTCATCACGAAGGAATCGCTGGCCGATGTTCCTCCAATCGCCAGCCAGCTGCCCTGAAACTCCGTCACCCCGATCACCACACTGGCTGTCGCCGCCTGCTCACTGACCGCTCCGTCACGGTCTGCCACCCGGACCTGAATCTGGTACGTTCCGTTTGTGACATACACGTGATCGGCCAGTGTCATCGCAGCTCCAGTGATCTGCTGAATCGGCGTACCATCACCCCAGCTGACCGAATACAGAAAGTCACCGGCCATGTCGGCCGCTGACGGATCAGCAGCAGACAACCTCACCGTTCGCTTCTGCCCGCGAACACCCGAGTACCCGTCGACCGGAGCAGAAACCGAGACGACCGGCGCTGTGTTCGTGATCCGCAGTGATGACGCCGCAGCACTGGTGGCACCCCGGCTGTCTGTCACCCTGACCGCGATCGGATGGCTGGACGGACCGTCACCCAGGCCCAGTGCTTCGCGCTGACTCTGAGACAATACGTACTGCGCCGTGGAGCTGATCAGGTCGTCATGCTGCCCGTCACCGTTCAGGTCCCAGGCATACTCGACAATCGCGTCCCCCGGATCGGGGTCCGACGACCCGGACGCGTCGAGCACGAGACCAGCTCCCTCCGCCACGACATAGGGGCCGCCCGCATCCGCCAGCGGCTGCCTGTTGTCAGCTTCAGCAACGGAAATCATCACGTCCGGCAGCCCAGGTGAAGCAATACGCAGCGTTGCAGACCCGCTGGTGGTATCCGCGTCAACCGCAGCCGCCACAGTCACCCACTGCGGAACAGACCAGTTTTCCGGCGTAAACACCAGATGCCCGCCCGATGCAACCGTAATATCGCTGTCACCCTCCACGCGCTCGATCGTGGCCAGCACAACGCCGACCGGCTCCACCGC
>SYLK01000061.1 GCA_005809115.1 Planctomyces sp.
ATTGCAGGCGAGACGTGGCGATTGGATCGCTTCCTGGCCGATGTTTTGTTCGGTTGTGTTGGCGTGATGGGATGTCAGGCAGTTCGACCAGGGGGAGGTAGCGTCGCACCGTACGCACCTCCCTGTCGAACGGTTCCGTGGCAGGCTTCCGGCCTGTTTTCGGATTGCGGCGCCTGCCGCAGGGGAGGTGATTATTTCCGTTACCGCAGAGCTCATCGGTCATTCGCCGTCTGGTGCCGCCACAGAGCGAGGTCGCTCGCTGTGGTCGACTGCCAGTATGGTCGCGCTGTTGCTTCTGCCGGCCCTGGAGATTCTGGGTCTGACCATTCGGTTTGATACGCGTGATCTTGCCGGCCATTCTTGGCTGGGCGCTCTGACCGAAAATCTGTCAGCGATTCCGCAAATGCTGGCGGTTGCAGCGACGGCGACATTGATCTTTGGGGGCAGCCAGACGTCACAGGCGATTGGCGCGTTGTGCTGCTTTCCGGCGTCGCATCCCTGCCGTCTCAGGTGGTTGTCAGCGCATCTTCTCCTGCTGTTGGTGTTTGTGGCAGTCACGCAGCTGTTCTTTGCGTCTGATCGAGGAGCTTCCGTGGCATGGACGCTGTGCTGGTTCGGTTGTGGAGTCGCATGCGGTGGCGCGTGGACTGCGGCCGTCGTTGAGCCATCGCGATGGAAGGCCACGGGACGAAGGATCGCACACCCCGTTCTGATCGGAGCAATCATCGGGACAAGTGCCTGGTTTGCCGGACAATGGGCAGCCCGCTGCTGGGAACCGCTGGCTCTGGGGACATTTCAGCTGGTCTGGTTGTTACTGACATCGGCCGGGATCGAGGTCGTTCAGGACCCCGCCCGTTTTGTGACAGGCACGCCAGTTTTCGCGGTCCGCATTGCTCCGGGATGTTCCGGGTACGAAGGAATGGGGCTGGCAATCGTATTTGTTTCGACTTACCTGTGGTGGCGTCGGGACGATCATCGGTTTCCGCGATCGTTTCTTCTGATTCCGCTCGCTGTGGCGTTCATGTTTCTGGCGAATGCTGTAAGGATTGCCGGATTGATCCTGATCGGGCACAGCGGATGGGAAGAATTTGCGCTGGGCGGTTTTCATTCGCAGGCGGGGTGGTTCGCGTTCAACGTCGTCGTTCTGGGAGTCGTGGCCTATGCGCGAACGAGCCGGTTTTTCCGTTGTGGCGATGTTCCGACACCACGTGACAGGCCTGCGACATCTGTTCCGCTGCTGATGCCGTTTGTGGCCCTGACGGTCACGGCTATGGTGACCCGTGCCGTACTTCCGGGGTTTGACTGGCTGTATCCGCTGCGGCTGGTGACGGTGCTTGTGGCAGTCGCGCTGCTGCGTCGCCAGTATCGCGCCGAGGTCTGGTCCTGGCGATGGAGCTGGACGGCACCGGGAATCGGTGTGGCTGTCTATCTGCTCTGGATTGCGCTGGAGCCGGTTACCGACCTGGGCCCGGCTCGCCTGCTGTATGACGCGATCCGATCCGAAGGGCCGGTCCTGTTCGCGTTCTGGCTGATGTGTCGGATCATCGGATCGATTGTGACCGTTCCTCTGGCGGAGGAACTGGCGTTTCGGGGCTACCTGCTGCCATGGCTGTCGGTGTCGAGAGGCGAGCAAAGTGCCGCTCGCTGGTCATGGGCCGCCATTCTGATTTCCTCTCTGGCCTTCGGAGCGCTTCATCCGGGCCGGCTGCTGGCGGGCACGCTGGCAGGGATGTTCTTTGCAGTCGCCTTTCTGAGGCGAGGGTTACTGATGGATGCTGTGCTGGCGCACGCCACCGCGAACGCACTTGTTGCGGCCCACGTGTTGCTGACAGGCGACTGGACCTTATGGAGCTGAGTTGCTGCCCGGGAAATCACGTGTCAGCTCACTGGCATACCGGGAACGAATTCTTCTTTACACTTAACTGGATAGTGCAGGGCCTCTCATGATAAAGCTCATCAACATCCGATCGATTTTTGCGCGACCAGTCACGAGGCGGCGAAGCGTCACGGGCAGCAGGCGCCGCACGTTTTCCCCGGAGAATCTTGAGCCGCGAGCCCTGCTGACGAACAATTTCCTCGCGGGAACGGCCTTCATCGACGGAAACTCAAACGGCCAGCTGGATACCGGTGAGAGCTACCTGCCGGGGGCCACAATCGAATTGCAGACATCTGCCGGTGCGTTTCTGGCCAGTGACATCACCGATGCTCA
The DNA here is from genome assembly GCA_005809115.1 of Planctomyces sp. GTDB lineage: Bacteria > Planctomycetota > Planctomycetia > Planctomycetales > Planctomycetaceae > F1-80-MAGs062. The sequence goes on from SYLK01000061.1 coordinate 2,210, forward strand.
GGGTGCTTATTTTTTCGGCGGCCTGTCGCCCGGTAATTATAAATTGGTGAATCTCTCTGCAACCGGATACGATGGCACATCGTCCCAGGCACTGTCGAAGATCAGCCCCGTTACGGGATCGACTGCCTATACGATTGATGTTTCTCTGGCAGATCCGTCCGATCTGCAGGCGAGCATTGACATTGGTGCATACTTCAGTTCCGGGCTTTTCAGCAACGTAAACTACACCATATTTGGAACGACGGTTGCCGGCAGTGCCGGTCAGCTTCCGCTGAAGCTGCATAGTTCCATCTATACACCGAATCCGACGCCGGCATTCTTGACGCTGTGTACGGACCTTTTTAATGATCTGGGCACCGGAGTGAACGGTCCGTATGTGGTCACACCGGACTCGATTCCCCTTGGAAGCGGGGCGCCGCACAATGGCGAACGAGTGGCCTATCTGTACAACCACTATGGGCAATCCCCTCAGGGATCTGTTGGCGCAACCGCTCTGCAGCTTGCCGTCTGGGAACTCTTGTACGATGCCAATGGGTCCGATCCCGACGGTGATCTGACGTCCGGGAACTTCCGCGTCAATTCAGTCTCTGCAGCGGCTCGGACGCAAGCAAACGCGTTTCTAGCTGAATCCGTCGGCAAAGCCGAAGCAGCCATCTTTCTGAACGTCCCGCCTCCAGCTCCGCTGGTTCCGACAACGACTCGCAGGCAGGGGGTCATTGTCACCGGAAGCTTTAATTTCGGCAACCGACCCGAAGTGCCGCCGGCAGCGCTCGGCGACTTCGTGTGGCACGACCAGAATGCCAACGGTGTGCAGGACGGAACCGAGCCGGGTATCAGCGGCGTGACGGTGAACCTGAAGAACGCTGCTGGTACGGTGATTGACAGCACGACGACGAACGGTTTGGGATACTACGCGTTCACGAACCTGACTCCGGGGACCTATTCGGTGCAGTTCGTGCAGCCGGTTGGCTTCAACTCGGTCAGTCCGCTGGATGCCGGCGGTGACGACACGCAGGACAGCGACGCGAATCCGGCGATGAGCCTGATGACGGCTCAGGTCACACTGGCGTCGGGCGACAACAACACGACGCTGGACGCCGGCTTC
>SYLK01000732.1 GCA_005809115.1 Planctomyces sp.
AGCCAGTCAGTGGCCAGTGCTGCAGCGCGGGCCAGCGGGATTCCAGGGGTCGGAACATCAGGCGCAGCAGCAGGCTGAGTGTGACGATCGCAACCAGTGCCTGCCAGCCGAAAACGGCTCCGGCGATCAGCAGGGCCGAAGCGGTGTCGTAAACTGTCGCCTCGCCACGGAAAACCGTCAGTTCACTTGCCGTTGCTGCGCCGGCGGGCTGCACCGGGTGCATGACTGGCAGCAGCGCCAGCGATGCCAGGATTCCGGCTCCGATACCACAGGCGGACGTCAGAATGGCGCTCCCGGCCTGCGGTGTGGCATAGGCCGCCAGCGGATCCGCGTCCGCCTGTAATGGCAGAAGTCCCGGTGACAGCGCTGGCCAGAGAACAGCCACAGCAAGGCAGGAGAGACTGGCCCGGAGCGGGAACCGATTTCCGTCGAGCGCCGTGAGGCTCCAGGTCAGCAGGACACAGAAGCCGCAGCAGTGGAACAGATACAGCGCAACAAGATCCCACTTCGTGAAGAACAGGATCCAGATCACGCCGGCGTACAGATTCGGTTCACGGACTGGGAGGTTTGCGCCACCGGAAATCAATTGCACAAAATACAGCAACAGAAAGACCATGCCGGTCACAAACTCCACGATCGGATAGCGCGCTGAAATGGCGACTCCGCAGGCCCGGCAGCGTCCGGAGAGTTTCAGCCAGCCCAGAACCGGGATATTGTCACGTCCGGCGATCGGCGTGCGGCAGGCAGGGCAGCGAGATCTCTCGGAAATCAGCGAGATACCCGCCGGCAGACGATAGACCACGACGTTCAGAAAACTGCCCACGGTGGCCCCCAGCACGAAGAACCAGCCCGACATGAACACTTCCATGGCCCGGACCAGAATGGCGTTGGGCAGCGTCAGCCTGTCCAGGCCGCGGTCAGTCGCGATGTCTCGCCGCCCGTGCGCGATCTCCAGGACCACGGGTACGGCCAGCACATAGACCGCGCACAGCCCCGCCATGCCCCACGCGGTGGTGCGAAGCCAGAACTGCTCACGCGACGTAAGGCTCATGTTCCGTGATTTCACAGTTCATTGGTGAACGCAATTTTCAGTCGGCGATGAGTCTGCTCGATCTTTGCGACCAGCCTGCGAACCTCCTGCTGCTCTTCGTCGGCCACTTCGTGCTCCAGAAACTCCAGTTGCTCCCGCAGCAGACGTGCCTTCCAGCGGTGGTAGTCACTGAGCTGCCAGTTCCGCAGATACACCCCGACTTCCATCTTGCGGCTCCACTCGCTGTAGATGTCAATCCAGTAGCTGGAATGCGTCTTGTCGCCGGCGAGGGATGCGCTGAGTGCTTCACCACGTGCGATGTACATCTCCTGCAGGACTTCATCGGCCGTCGGATAATACGCGTAGCAGCCGACCACACTGATGGCGACCAGGGCTGCCAGCCAGATGCAGCCGATCACCGGCGGCGGCAGGACCAGGTCCAGTCTCCCGGATTCCGTCTGCGGGACTTCGATCTCAATCCATCGCTCCAGGCGATTTCGCCGATCCGTCAGCCGCAGCACACTCCCGGCACCGATCAGCAGCAGCAGCAGTCGCAGCGAATGCCACTCATAGATGAAGACGTCGCGTTTCAGCTTCTCCAGTGTCAGCGCAGCCAGCGACACTCGTCCTCCCGGTGTCCGGAAAAACGGCTGGCAATAGATATCGAAGGCGTGCGTGTGATTCGCCGGCTCGATGTCTTTCGGAAACAGGGGCTGATCCACACCGTAGGCAAGCCCCAGCACCACCACTTCCAGCAGGATGAACCAGACCAGCGATCGTCTCAGCCCGTACTGTCGGTACATCCACGTCACGAGGCCGAGATTCATTCCGGCGCCCAGCGCCAGCAGCACGAATGCCGCACCAATCGAATTGGCATGCTGAAACATCATTCCCAGCTGTGACATGGCCAGCATGGGAGTTGCATAGACCGGAACTGCCAGGGCGGACATCAGCAGCGGAGCCAGCAGGTTGTCGCTGTTGAAGGCATGCTGCAGTCCTCCCGACGGGATCAAAGCTCCCAGCAGAGCCACGCCACCCAGTCCGATGCCGATATACACCAGACAGACGGAGGATGCTTCGCGGGCCGCGGAAGTTCCGACCGCCAGCATCCGGCGAATACCCCATGAAACCGGTTTCAGCTCGACCACCTGGCCGGCCGAATCGGGATACATCCGGTCCCATGTCATGCCGACGATCGTCACGATCACCAGGGAACAGGCTGCAAACGACAGAATCGCGACGGGTTCTGACAAGGTCAGACCGTACAGCAGTGACAGCGGGTTAAACAGCGGTGCCGCCATCGCGAATGCCAGAATCGTGCCGCCCTTCAGCCCCGCTCGCCGCATCTCGCGAATCACCGGAATCACACCCAGCGAACATACCGGCAGCAGCATCCCGATGATCCAGGCGCGCAGGAGGGACCGACGTCCCGTCCCTCCAAACAGCCGCCGTGTCTCTGCATAGCCGAAGAACCGACGCAGGATCGCCGCCACGAGAAATCCGCACAGGATAAACGGGGATGCCTGCGCCAGGCTCTGCACGAAGCGAAGCGTGAATCCCCAGAACATCGTTTCCGCCATGGCTCATCTTTCCCTTCAGGAATTCTCGCTCAGGACCGGCCAAAAAATCGGTTGAACCAACTCATGAAAACTTCGGCCGCATGAATCCTACACCTCGAATTCGGATTCGCTGGATCCGTTCCTCAGCTGGCCGACGATTTCATGCAGCAATTTTACGGTCAAAACGAAACATTCAGGTCCAGCCACTGTCACACACCAGCGTGATTCCGGTCAGGGGGGCGTTGCGCTTCCCTGACCAGAAAATTTGTGCAACTGATTTTTTGGCCGGTCCTTACGGGGCTGCGTCGGCACTTGCCTCACCACCACCTCCAGTGCCGTACGGCAGGGTTCGCGACGCCGGGACCAGAGAACGCAGCACGTCGATCGCCGCGGCCAGCCGATCACCCGTGTCTGCAGGGGGAGCGGCTGAGCCGCCAGCTGCAGCCGCGGCCGCCCTCGGTCCAAACCGTTCCTGCCACAGCGCCTGCAGTTTTTCACCGGCCACCACGGCACGTTCCCAGTCCGACTTGCGGAGTTCACTGTCGGCGGCCAGTTCCGGAAGCCAGCCGATGATGTCGTTCAGCTCCGTGACGGCCGTGGAATCCGCGGATACTGAACCATCCCGGAGCGCGGTGCCGCGTTCTGACAGCTCCGTCACCAGCTCCTCAAAACTGTGCGGCTTATGCGCCGGGATGAAGTGTTCCAGATGGTCATCCTCCGACTCCGGATTGTCTGAACCGGCACATCCGGCGACAGCTCCGACGATGACGGCGGCGCAGAGGATGAATCTGCCAGGCCGGCAGTAATGAAATGGCCACATCATCACGTCTGCGCCTCGCTGTAGTCGGGTGCCGTGACGGTGTCGAGGATTTCGCGAATCACCGTACCGGCTTCATTGGAATCAAGTCCCAGGCGAACCGACAGAATCGGTCCGGCCACGTCATACACGTCATCCGGTGTCACGAAGTCGCGCCGGGCGAGCCATGCGCGAGCCTGAGCGGTGCGTTGCCAGATCAGGAGTCCGCGCGGGCTCAGTCCCAGCAGAATACTCGGATGGCTGCGAGTGACTGCCGCAAGTCGCACCAGATAATCCTGAATACTGTCGGCAATCGAAGTCTGTGCCACGCAGTTCTGAATTCGTTCCAGCTGCCCTTCCTGCATCTCGGCCGTGGCGGTGGCGGTCTCGGTGCCGGCGATTCCCACGGCATCCCGCAGCATCTGCAGCTCGTCCTGATGGGCTGGATAGCCAATACTGAGTTTCATGGCGAATCTGTCCAGCTGGGCCTCCGGAAGCGGATAGGTGCCGTGCTGGTCGATGGGGTTCTGTGTGGCGATCACGAAAAACTGACGGCTGAGTGGAAAGCGCTGCGTATCGACCGTCACCTGCCGCTCGGCCATCGCCTCCAGCAGGGCGCTCTGGGTGCGGGGAGTTGCCCGATTGATTTCGTCCGCCAGCAGCACATCCGCGAACACCGGACCACGACGAAATTCGAATTCCTGTGTCTTCTGACTGAAGATGCTGAAGCCGGTCATGTCTCCGGGGAGCAGGTCCGGAGTGCACTGGGCCCGCGCGAAGCGACCGCCGATGGCATTGGCAAGTGCCTTCGCCAGCGTTGTCTTGCCGAGTCCCGGTTTGTCTTCCAGCAGCAGATGCCCGTTCGACAGCAGACAGACGAGGACCATTTCCACAACATCGGATTTGCCCCGCAGTGCCTCATTGAGTCGGTCGCGTGTCCGACTGACGGCAGCGAAGTCGACGCCAGCGCCGTCGACGGAGGCGGATTTCGGAGCGGATGTGGTGCTGGACATGGTCGCGTGGTTGCTCTGTGTTTTTCGCGGGTCAAACGTTACTCAGGACAGACTTCTGTTTCGTTGCTGACGTGCCTCTGCCAGCACGCGTCGACATTTCTGCAGCGTGACCTCCTGTCTGATGCAGCGGCAGCACTCTTCGGGAGAAATCGAGGTCGCAGGAATCGTTCCGGCTGACGGCACTGCCCTCCCTCGTTCTGCCACGGGCGGTTCGGACGGAGTATCGCCGGACCGGGAAAACGCGGCCCAGTCGGCCAGTTCAGCGAAGTCTCGCAGCGCCGGTGAAACGGCAGCCACAGACGGCCGAGTTCGCAGCCAGCGACGGAGCGTGACACCTCGCTCACGCGGCTCGCCGGCATAGCGCAGGCGACAGTCCAGCAGGTGCATCGTCTGCAGCACCCTTGCCCGGACAGATCCTGCCGGGCGCAGAGTCCACCACACGGTCCGGACGGCATCGGCCAGCACCCGCCGCCGGGCAAACGCTGCCACCAGCGCCGCGACACCACAGCTCGCCGCCAGCCAGTGTCGCCGCACCACCCGCAGGACTTGCTGCACACCCTGCCAGACGCGCTGCCAGAATCCGGGCAGCGGCCCGAGAACCTCAAATCCCGGCGCAGCTTCCACGGTGAGCCAGGTGCCACCTCCCGGTGACACTTCACACCAGAAATGTGTGTCGCCGGCATGTACGGGCGTGTGGCGCCGCGCGGCGTCGTACTTCTCCGGACGTACGTAGAATCCGCTGACAAGTCGCGTGGTGTAGCCGAGGCTGCGCAGCATAACGGCGGCCGAGCTGGCAAACAGATACTCGGGCCCCCGTTTCGATCTCAGCAAAAAATGCCCCACGGGAAACTCGCAGTCGTCAGCGGTGCGAGCCTGGGGATCCAGCTGGTAGTTCTCCTGCAGCGCGCGGCGAACGGCCTCGATCTGCTTCCAGCCGCGAGGAATCCCTGCCGTCCACTTTTCGGCCAGGTCCCGCACAGCCCGCATGTGCCAGCCCGCCGGCAGCTCCATCCGCGACTGCTCCGGGGCGATACGGAACCATCCGGGCGCTTCCTGGTCCAGCCTGGAAAAGTCGATGCGTTCGGACAGGATCTGGATCGGGGTCAGTTCGGGCAACGCGTCGCGATTCATTTTCACCAGCCCCTGCTTGTACGCGCCGTACATTTCGGGCTGATCCACCCTGTCGATATGGACCCCGCGTGTATCCGGCGGGCAGGGAATGACGTTCGTTCTGAGATTCACGACCTTAATGGCATGGGTTTCTGAATGTGCGAACAGGTCAAACGCCCGGCTGGAGCACGGGACGCGGAGCCAGGGGCGCTTCTTCAGCGTCACCATGGCCATGCCATTCAGCCCCTCCACGGGTTCTTCCGGGTACCAGTCGATCCCGTCAAACACGTCATACAGCTCCATCCGCAGATGCAGCGGAACTCGCCCGGCCACATAGAACATGGCATGGCTGTCGAGATTGCGAATTTGGCGAGGGTCCCGCTTTGCCTCGCGCCGCAGCGTGGAGAACTGCCGGGCAGCCTGCTGCGATCGGGCCAGCTTCTGGCGGACCTCAGCCAGCATTTCCGCCGGCAGCGCCACGGAACGATCCTGCCGCCCGATCTTCCGCGCCGCCTCTTCAAACTTGTAGTTGACCACGTCGTACAGACTGGGTTTGTCATCCTCCGCGAATGGCGCATCCTCAATGGGGCCGAAACTGCGAATATTGTTGGTGCCGGCAACCAGCGCGTCTCCGTCGTTGACGCCCGATCGCGCAAACGGATCCGACTCCCCGGTACCGCCCGAGCCCGGCAGAAATCCCTCCACCGCGGATATCAGGGAACTACCCGCACTCGATGAGACCAGCAGCAGCAACAGCGGAATCGCCATCGCCGTCGCCAGCCAGCCCCGCGGAATTCGTCGCTCGTCCGTGTGCAGCAGACGTTTGCGAAGTGTGTCCCAGTAACTCTCCACCAGCCACGCAATCGCCATCACGCCGAAGGCCGCAATCAGCCAGTGCACAGTCCGATCGCCGGAAATCACGGCGCAAAAGATCGTCAGAAACACTCCAATGATCACACACAGCCGCTGGCATCCCGCACGGATCCCACAGATCCCCAGGGCCAGCATCAGGTTCTTCTGACTGTACATGATCATCATCTCGAACGGGCGACCCGTCGCCAGAAACCATCGCTGCAATGGCTCCTGAATGATGCTGGCCACAACGACCATGACCAGCAGCGGCAGGATGAACGGAGGATCGGGCAGATCGATCGATTTCTTACGGACCAGCAGCGCCAGCCCCGTTGTCACCCCCGCCGTAATCAGCACTTCGATCACGATCCGCCACGGCCGGCGTCCACCGTCCGCCTCCGTGACCAGCAGGATTGCCGACGCCATCACGGCCAGGGCCAGTGTCAGCAGGTGCAGCGTCAGACTGGACTGCCGCCAGGAGTCCCCCGCCGACACATGGGCACGGCGATGCACCGCTGCCCGAACCACTCGTCCCGCACCGGAAGATCCCGCACCGGGAGTTCCCGCAGGTTCTGCGGGAGACCGTCCTGACACAACGGGGCGATCGACGGCTGGATTAACGGACACTGCACGCCCCCTTCCAGAGTCGCGGCAGCATCCTGTCGACTGCGTCCGAGCCCTCCAGACGAATCCAGAGGCGGCCGCCCGACGTTTCTCGTTCAGCCTCCACCGCCACAGTAATCACGTGCTGCCCGTTCCACCGACACGATGGCCCTGACAGGCCTGCCGGGGTCGTCACGGCAATGCGGAAGCCGTCCGCTTCGGACCAGCCGCGGTGACGCCGCAGCCCTGGTCGTTCCGCCAGCGTGACCTGTGCCAGCGCATCCATCAACCGATCAAAGCCCGTTGCGGCTTCTCCGGCTGCCAGCAATTGATCTCCAGTCACCAGCTCGACCCGGGAATGCTGGCGGTGCAGCGATTCGCAGACACTCGCCGCCACACGGACACACAGCTCGAACAGCCTGTCCTCCGCCCCCGGTGAACTCATACCCCGATAGCTGGCGGGATCTGAGTCCAGAGTGACCCTCACCGAAGTCATCGCCGGCGCCTGCCGCTCGGTCACGATCAGCATCTGCTGACGCGCCGTCTGAGCCCAGTGCACCCGCCGCAGCGAATCCCCGTCTCGAAATGGACGTGTTCCCAGAATATCTCCAAAGTCTCCCACCCGACGATCCGCCAGGTCGTCATCCGCCCGGTTGGTCTCACATGCGTCCGGCATCCCTGCCAGCGCAACGGTCTGCGGCCAGACAACCAGATGTCCCTCGACCGTCGTTGCCCGCGACGCGCGATACAATCCAAAGGGAAATCCTGTCTCGACCTCCGGCAGCATGAGCGGATATCGGCCACGTCGGACTGGCACGAACTGCCATGAAAAATCCACGGTCGACCATCCCGGAACTCGCGCCAGCGACACACCCTCTGCCGTGTCCGCTGTGTCGCGTACCGCGAATCCACGAACCACCGACAAGCCCCACACCGGCCACGGCCAGCGGTTCCGGATCTGCAGACGGACCAAAACCGGACGATTCACACGCGTCCGCCGAACGTCAAACGCCACATGGCCGTCAATCCCCCGCATCGTCAGCCAGGGAAAGATGACGCCTACCCCGGTGATTAACAGCAGAATTCCCGTCAGACAAAAGGCGTAGGAATTCAGCAGCACGCCGCACGCTGCCGAGGCCACGACCGCCAGTACCAGATCCCAGAACGGGTTCTTCAGCCAGTACACCCAGCGGTTTGCCCACGGACAGAAGTCGTGATTCAGGGCTGAATCCATGCGCAGGAACCAGCCGATCGAACGGCCCCCCGAATGCGTCGTCAATTCATCAGACATAACCCACTTGCCCCGATCCGCAACAGACCTCGAACCACCTACGAATCAGACTCGCTCGCCGCAGCCTGCGACCGAATCGCCGCCGCGTCCAGGGCCGCGGGCGACGCTCCGTCCGACGCCGTCATCCCGCACCCGAGAAAACGGGACGGCCGTGGTCCCCAGGCAACAGCAAGGCGCTTAGGACCGGCCAAAAAATCAATTGAACAAATTGTCTGGTCAGGGAAGCGCAGCGCCCCTGACCAGAGTCACGCTGGTGTGTGACAGCGGCTGGACCTGAAAGTTTCGTTGTGGCCGTAAACTTGCTGCATGAAATCATCGGCCAGCTGATGAACTGATCG
>SYLK01000733.1 GCA_005809115.1 Planctomyces sp.
ACGAGTGCTGGATGCTGTCGTCCTGGCTGATTCCCGGGAGGCAGTTGATTCGTGGAACGATCCGAGCAAAGCGTTTGCCAGGCTGCTGGAAGCATGGACTCGGACCAGAACCCCCTGGAAAGCACGACGTCTGATTCTGCAGCGCCACGCCGACATCACCCGTGTCATGGACAGGCCACAAGGAACACGGGCTGAACGCACCCTCGTGGCCAGTGGGATTCAGTGGCTGGCCGAGTTGCTGCTGAAACACGGTGAGCCACTGGAGGCGGAATGGGTGCGTCGGCATGCTCGCGCCTGGCTGGCCGACCTGCCGCAGTTCAAAAGCGAGGATTCTGTGGAAGTCATTCGCTGGGACAGCCTTGATGCTCATCTGCAGCCCGATCGTGAGTTTTGGCGAAAAAGCATCGAGGACAGACACCTCGCCAGATGGCTCGCCGAACGAGGCAAAGCACCTCCGGAGGGCAGCCTGATTCCCCCGGGAGATCTGATGCTGCAGATCAGTCCGGAATTGTCAGCGTGGAGCTTTGACCCGCGGGAGCTGTCGCGGCTCCGCTGTCGGAGTGCGGTGCTGGATGCGTTTCGTGCATTCAGCGAACGGCCACGGACAACGCCGGACTCGGTCGCGGGCCTTTGTGCGGAAATTGCTGCCGCGGATGACGTCGATGTCCGTCTGCTGATGGCTGCGGCTGTCTATGCGCAGGGCAGCCGCGACCTCGCTCTGCAGGACAACGTCATCCGCCGCATCAATGAATCTCTGGCACGAACCGCAGAGATCGCTGTCCGGCCGCCGCCATCGCCGCCATCGCCGGTGATCCTGATCCACCAGTACGAGATGCCGTGGGAAACCGGCTTCTGTGTTCTGGCCGGGCTGCTGGCAGACGATCCCTTGTCGCGACCGCTGGTGGAACCACTGATTGACCGCGGACTGGCTGCAGTGCGTGAAGGTGCTGATCTCCACCCTCTGGTTCGGCTGGCTGCCCTGCAGTCATGTGCCGAAGCGGCAGAGACTGCGGGAAACAGGCCGCTGGCTGTGGCCCTGCTGTCAGAAGCGGCGGACGTGATGACACGGCTGCAGCCGCGCACTCCGGAACCGGAAGCGGAACGGACTCCAGTCGACATCGGCCACGAGATTCGAAGCCGGCTCCTGCCACAGGTCCCGTGACAACCCTTATTTCAGGGTGATTTTTCGGGCGGCTGAGTTGAGCGAGTCTGCGGCGGCGACGCCAGGACGACAGACGTTCTGATCACCGTTTCACCGCGTTTCAGGGAAATTCTGACGGTGTCACCCGGTTTGGCGCCGGCCAGAATATCGATCAGGCTCTGATAGTCCGTCAGGGTCGTTTCACCGAATTCCACCAGGATATCTCCAGCCTGAAGTCCGGCGGTCTCGGCAGGGGAACTCCGGCGAACGGCCAGAATCAGGACACCCTGACCATCCTCATCGGAGAATTCCGGTGTAATGCCAAGATAGGGGGACTTTGCCGAAGTTCGTCCCGAGCGCGTCATTTCCTGATACGTCGGGCGGGCCTCCATGGCGTCGACGGCCCGGAGGATCAGTTCGCTGAAATCGATGACCGAGACAGTGCCTTCGATGTTCAGAGTCTCGAAGTCATCGTCCGGGGTGTGATACGTGGATGTCACTCCCGTGAAGCAGAACATGACCGGGATCCGCCGCTGGACAAACGGCAGATGATCACTGCCGGCAAACGGATTCGGGACAATCCGCGTTTCGAGGGGCGACTGCTCATCCGCCTGTCGGATGATCTCAGCAAATTCCTTCGCGGTCCCGGCTCCGTTCACCTCCACGCGATTGTTCCGCAGGTTCCCGATCATGTCAAAATTCATCATGAACACGGTCTGTTCGAGCGGAACGGGCGGTGATCGGATGTAGTAGTTACTGCCGATCAGCCCCTTTTCTTCCGCCGAAAAACAGACGAACACCATGCGACGTCGGGGAGGTTCCCCGGCGGCAATGCGACGGGCCATTTCCAGCACCGCAGCCGTGCCGGTGGCATTGTCATCCGCACCATTGTGGATCTCGCCGCGGCGTTGCGGAACGCGGGATCCGAATCCGCCGTAACCGATGTGGTCATAGTGCCCGCCGATCACGATCGTCTCATCCGACAGCGGACCGACACCGTCCACAATTCCAATCAGGTTCTCAGCCCGAATCGTCTTCACGCTGAAGCGAGTGGTCACTTCGGCCGACCAGCCGGCCAGATCCCGCGAGACGGGTTTCAGCGTCTGATCGATCGCTGCCGTGACAGCGGCGAGGCTGCTGAGCGAACTGCCATCAGGTGCGCTGAGCGGTGAGACCTCCAGCAGACGGTCCAGGACGGACTGCCGCACATGCACAAACGGGATGCTGTCGCCTTCCCCGCCGAAACCAGCCGGCGGAGTCAGCTCATCCTTCTCGTCGGCGCCGGCACCCGACCAGTCGTTGACCAGGATGACTGCGGCAGCGCCGCCCCTGACGGCCAGTTCGAGTTTGCGATCGACATAAGCATGCTGTGTCGTCTGCGGACCCTCAAATGCTCCGTTGGCAACATTCTGCTGTGGTTCACGGCGAATGATGACCACGATTTTTCCCTTCACGTCGATGCCGGCGTAATCATCGTACGACTCCTCCGCTGCAGTGATGCCGTAACCGACAAATGCCAGGGCACCGGAGGCTGTTCCATCGGCGCCGCGCTGCAGCGGCTGAAACTGCTCCGGCATCTCCAGGACGATCTGCCGCCCTTCCGGTCCCTTCAGAATCACGCGGGTTTCCGGCGAGACCACCGCATCTCCCATGGCGACCGGAAAGGACTGCCGCCAGGAACCTCCCGGCATCGCGGGCCTGAGTCCGATGTGTGCGTACTCGGCAAGAATATGCTGTGCCGCTGTCTCGATCCCCTTCGTATCAATCCCACGTCCTTCCAGTGCGTCGGAAGAAAGGAATTCTATGTCGGATCTCACACGTTCCACGACCGCACCGCGGTCGTTCGCGGACACGGCTGCCAGCCGGTCGGGCACTAAGGCAGCCAGAACGAGGAACGCGGTCGCCAGCCTGCAGCCGAAGCACGTCGGTGAAATCATCCTGCCATTCTCCGCTCTTAACTGGACAGCGCCACTGCGTGGCGTCAAGTTGCTGTCACCGGATATCCATCAGTAGCTCAGAGCCTCTCACGCAAATTCAACTCGTTTCTCCCCGAGGGGAGAACTGGTGCCCGCAGAGCGGATACGGATGATGTGGCACTGCTCAATTCATCCTGCGTCTGCACCTTGCCGGAACGGCGTCGGCCGCTTTCAGTGCTCCTCTTCGCCGGCAAATCCGGCCTGAATCAGTTCATGGCACTGTGTCACATCACGCTGAATCTGGCCGATCAGGCTTTCGATGTCAGCAAACCGGCGGAGTTTTCGAACCTCGCACACCAGATCCACATTCAGCTGCTGCCCGTATAACGAACCCTGATAACCGTCCAGGAAACACTCCACCTTCATGGCTGCTTCCCCGAACGTGGGATTCGGCCCGATGCTGACCGCCGTGACGAATCGACGGTCCTCAAAATCCGTCAGGCCGGCGTAAACGCCGGCAGCAGGCAGCAGCGAATCGATGTTCCCCAGATTGGCGGTTGGAAATCCCAGCGTCGCGCCGCGCCGGGCTCCGTACTCGACGGTGCCACTGATGCGAAACGGGTGTCCCAGCATCCGCACCGCCGCGGCCACAGCCCCGCTCTGAATGCTCTGCCGAATTCGACTGGAAGAAATCTCCTGTTCCTGCCCGGACACCAGTTCAACCACCTCAAAATCCATGCCGGCGGCGGCACACATCTGTCTCATCTCCGCCACTCCCCCGCTGCGATCACGCCCAAACCGGAAATTTGGTCCCTCCACCAGCCCCCTCGCACACAGGTCCCGGACGATGAACTGCTGAAAGAATTCCGAGGCTGACATCCGCAGCAGCTGTGATGTCACCGGCAGAACAATCACTTCATCGATCCCGGACTGCCTGATCAGCCGGCAACGTTCCGAAATCGTCGTCAGCAGCGGCGGTGCCATCTCCGGCCGCAGGATGGAAATCGGATGTGGATGAAACGTTACGACGGCGGAATGAGTCCGTTGTCTCCCGGCAAGGTCCAGCAGGACTGTCAGCAGCTCGCGATGGCCCAGATGCACGCCGTCAAAATTTCCGATCGCGACACACCCACCCCGGATGTCCTCGGCAATCTGCCAGCTGAGATGATTCATGCGTCAGAAATTGTCCCGGATTACAAACTCTCACTCGCGATTCAGCGCATGCCGGGGTCAAATGTCGCAGAACCGCCGGGGCGCCGCAAGCTCCACACACCGCGCGCTCCGTCAGACTGTGTTTTCCGGTCCGGATTCACCGCGAGACACCGAGGACGAGCCGCCTGAACGGAAACCGAGTTGAGACAATCGCATGCCAATTCTCCGAGAAACCCTGAGGAATTCTCACATTTCCGGAATCTGATCCCATTCGTCAAAAACCGCCCGTTATCGCTGCTGCAATCCATTGTTTTTTCTCAGCTCCCCCTGTTAGCCTTTTCTACGCATCGCCACTGTTCGTCGTGACTGACCTGAAACCGCGTTTCTCGGCGTCGCTCAGGAGAAGGGTCTTGACAGTGAGGTGTTTCGGTGAAATGCTTGATACGCGGGTTTCGGGTATTCAGTGCCCATTGTCGATAACTGGCAAAGAGACTCAGGTTTCTGCGGATTGTTTGCACGGAAGGAAGAAACAGAAATGACGAAAATTCTGGTGTGTCTGTTTGGATTGTATGTGGCGGCGGCAGCTTTGCCTGCTTCGGCAGGGCAGCTGCTGCCGGTGCCGGAGTATCCGGCGCCAGTTCCGGACGAGCCCTATGTGTATGAGCTGAGTGCTGCTCCGGCCGTGCCGGTTTCTCACAACGTGAAATACAAGGACCTGGACGAGATGTCGCCGTGTGCCGCACCGAAAATCATCGTGGTGCGGAATCCGTGCGCAGATCCCTGTGACCCGTGTGAGCCGGAGTGTGTGGCGATTCAGATCTGTGTTCCGACGCGTGGCTGTGAGCTGATCAGCTGTCGCAGGAACGGGAATCGCATTCGCTACGACTATGGCAAGTACGCTGTGGACGTCCGCATCAAGCGAAACTACATTGAGGTCGACTATCAGGATTGATGCCGTGGCGCCGCGCGGCGGCTCTGCCAGGTGGATTCGGCAACTGACCGAAGCCCGAACGATCACCCAAAAGGTCAGTTCGTCGGGCTTCGGTTTTGCATTTCCGGGGAGTCGGCGGGGGGTGGACTTCGCCGGCCGGGACGGAAGAATCTCTTGGATTCATTGACTGCGGTGCGTCGAGTGGCCAGGCGGACAAGGAGAGTCATCAGGTAGTTTTTC
>SYLK01000062.1 GCA_005809115.1 Planctomyces sp.
ATTCCCGAATCGCAGAAAACCGCTGGTAATCTCCTGCCAGGTGTCTCGCGTTGACCAGCCCACCGCGACGAACAGCAGAAACCCGATGACCACAATGAGTTTGAATGCCATGATTCGGCGGATCGAGTTGTAGACTTTGCCCCCCACGAGCAACGGCAGCGCCGCCGAAAAGAATATCCCGATCGACAACAGCAACAGCAATTGCCGGTCAGCCGCATCCGTTGTGTCCGGTATCCGCCCCCGAATCATCGCTGCCAGCGGAATTGCGGCGTTGGCTGCAAGATAAGGCAGCAGCGATCCGGCATCCAGAATCAGATAGAGCACGACCCAGAACATGGGATGTGGAGCCAGACGGAACTTACCGTTAAAGATTGGTTCTCCGCTGTACAGTGTGTATCTGCTGATCTCCACATTGTAGACGACCTGAAACAGAACGCTCAATGTCGCGAGCCACAACAATGCCCCGCCATAGCGAGCCGTCACGATCGGCCCTGTTAACCATTCGCCGCCGCCAATGGCGGCAGCACCCATGACGAGTCCCGGACCCACCATGAGCACGAGCTTCGACCAGCGAAAACGCGGAGGTTCCGGCAATTCCCCAATGGTCCATGGCGGCATATGCCGGGTACCAGGCTGCGGTATGAAAATCTCTTCACTCCTGGCTCCCGCTTGATCGCTCATCACCTGTTCCCGAGGCATCAAAATTGGAACGTTACGGATCGTCAATTCCACAATGCTGTCACATTGGCACATCGAGCACAATGAAGTGGGCACCGTTTTTGGGACCAGAGTGCGGCGATGGCCTGGGTTTGACGCTGCGAGCCCCTGACAAACCGGGTGTAAGCCGGTCATGCGACACGAGAATCGCAGTGACTTTCGGTTCGGCAGGGCGTTTTCTGGTATTTTCGATTCGTATTTCGACGGTCCCGACCGCGTGAGGTTTTCGGAGCGGCGCAGGAACCAGGCCCGGCAGACTGCCCGGCCGACCAGTGGCCGTCAGAAGGCGGTGGTCAGCGGGTGGCGGATGGCTGAGCCGCATCCGGGGCGGACGGTGACAGGAGGGGTTGCAGCCATTCGGGCAGCGGTGGTGCAGATCCGGCATCGAGCTGCTCACGCCATTCGTTGTCGGTCAGAGCCACGCCGCTGATGAATTCCCGATACGGGAGGACCGCACCCCGGCTGAGGATCTTTGTGCCGTGCCAGGGGTAAAGCACCCAGAGGACTCTCGGCCGCGAAATCGAGCCGTGCAGGATGCCACCGTGCTGGTAGTTCGCATAGACACTGGCCACTCGGGGCACATCGTCCCTTGGCAATGAGGTCGCAAAACCGAGCAACATCAGTTCAGCGAGTCTGTCGCCGTACTTGATTATCAGCTCCGTTTCAGTCGAATTGAGGTCGACGCCGCGGAGTTGCTTATGCGCAATCACCTCGAGCTGACGACTGGTATCGATCAGGGAACTCCAGGCCTCCCTGAGGTCAGAATCATCGGTTGTCACAATCGCTGTCAGTTTCGGGTGTTTCGGAGATGATTCGTCCCGGATCTGTTCCAGCAGGTCGTCAATCGTGCGGTCCCATTGATCGCTGAAGGACATCGTGTTGTCATTCCGGGCTGCTGCGAGTTCGAGCACCACGTCCTGGACTCTGCCACCCAATCCATGAAAGAATTTATCCTGTTCCTGCTAGATCTTTGCATCCATCGCCCTGACACTGGCTATCGCCTCACTCATTTTCCTGAGCGATGTCGGCAATCCGGGCAGATGCCGATCGCAGATCTGAATCCAGCGATCGGGCCATGGAAGCTTTCGCGACGAGTGCTCATCCGTGAGAGTGATCAGGTAACTGATCAGCGTTTCCGGAATCGCTTCACGCTGGTTGCCCGGCTCCTCCAGGTGCTTCTGAAACGCAGCGTCCCCATTCGAAATTCCATCCGCCCAATGTCGTATGGGACCGATGGCTGCCTGCGAAAACTGCTGGTCAATGATGCGGTTCCACTGTTCGCCGAACGGAGTCTGATCGTCCGACTGCCGGGAGAGCAGTTCATGCAGATCCCAGGCAAGCGAATGCAACATCGATTCGACTTCTGCCTGTTCATTGAATTTCCGGTCCATGGCCGCAGCGTCAGCCACGCCCTGCGCGAGCCCCCGGCATGACTCCAGGATCGGTAACAGCGGGCGGTAATCGGGTGGTACCTGCCGCAGGTCGCCCTGCAAGAAAAGGGCTTGTTTCGTCTGGTGTGCGAGATCTGCCATTCGTGAGAAGAATTCCGGATCCGGTTCCACGAAACCCGGCGGGGGAATCCGCCCACCGCCGGCTCCTCCGTTAATCTTGACATGCAGTGCGAACGTATGCCTCATCTGAACCCAGCTTGCCAGGACAGTGTTGCAGCTTTTCCTCTGCCAAGCATCGTTGCGCAGGAAATCGGGTGCGTCGCGTTCCGGTTCGTCGAGCAGCGCCCGGAGCGCGTGCAGCCAGGCACCGTATACGTTCCCCGGTCCAAACAGGGCTTTGCAGGCGTCGATCTCCTGCAGCAGACGTTCTTTCTCCGGGTCCTGCAGATACGACTTCGCCGCATCGGACCCCAGAGCCACCGCAATTTCCAGGCCGTCCGGGTATGGACGAGCCAATCGTCGCATGTCCGTGGTTCGTTGAAACAGGATGGCATCTGGTGTACGGCTCGCCGAGATGACTCGGAACTGCGGGGCGTCGACGGTCGCGGGATCCTCCGGGGGCAAGCGATTCTGATCGTTGATCTGCGGGGCAAACTGCGACTGCTGGAACTGTGTCCTCAGTACGTTGCGCCACCGCTGCAGGTCGGTCAGGCTGAGCGTCGCCTCCGGGAGCTTTCTCGGTACGACGACCTCGAACCGTCCGGGCACGCCTGAGGAATCTTCACCCATGTCTTCGTCGGATTCGTCCGAATTTCCCGGATCGTCAGGAGCCGCCGATACAGTGGTATCGCCGTCAGGTTCGTGTCTTTTCAGCTCGGCCTGCTCTGACGCTTCGTCTTCCAGCCTCTGAAACAGATTTGCCGACAGATTGTGAGCCTCATGTGCGGCGACAAGTATGTCGGGGAGATCAGGAGCACCGACGAGTTCATTGAAACATCGAAACGTGTCCTGCAGCTTTTGAGACTCCGTCCACCACGTGTCGAAATCCAGCTCGAAGTCGGCTGTTCTCCGTTCAATCGCATCACCGAGCATCAGAATGGCCAGCAGTTCGTCATCCTTGTCGATTCGAAACGGGATGGCCTGAAGCCAGGAGACCGCTCGGAAGTATCGTTCCAGTTCAACACTTCGAGTGTAGAAGCTGCGCGGTCGGAATCGACTGTAGTGAATGGAAAGCAACGATGGGTCCGGCCGACCCAGCCACTCGGGCAGAAACTCTCCCTCCGCCACTTCGATCCGCGAGCACTCAGCAGCCACGATCTCGTCCAGTTCCGCGTCGCCCAGACGGTACGAGCTGTCCATCAGCCGAACGGCCGTCGCGATCACAAGTCGGGCGCGGCGAATTGCCCTGGCATTGAGTTCGTCCTGACCCTGGACAGAAAACCGCGGTGATTCAAGATCCCTGAGGATCATGCGGAGCGCATCTGGCAGCCGGGACATCCGAGTGGCCTCAAGTCGAACGATGGTTGCCTCCAGCAGCACATGCCAGGCGTTCAACAAGGAATCGGAAGTGATGAACACCGAGACTTTGGGATGAGAGTACGCCGAAAAGACCTGCAGGAAATCGTCGTTCGCCAGCAGAACGTCGTTGTTCTGCAGTGCTGCGATCTCGTCCTCGGAGAGTCCCTGTTTCCTGGCCTCGTCCTGCCAGGTTCCCTGTGCCACGGCTGGGGCATCGTCGCTGGCGATCACCTGCGAATATCCCAGGTGCGTCAGGACAATCAGAAGCAGCGTATTGAGTGAGCGGCATGGCATGGCGGTTCACCTCACTGGGGGCGACTGGTCGCGAATCGAAGGCACTCACCATTCGATCGTACCGAAACCCGCACCGTGATGCCAGAGGCGTTGCCAGGACGTCACGCGACTCTGGAATCACCGTGTTTTCGATTGCTGTTCTGGTCAGTCCTGAATTGAGCGATGCCACAGCAGCCAGTCGATGCCTGCATTCCCGTCCGCATGCCTCGGGCGTTCTGAGACGCTCCCCATTCAACCGCCCTCCGGGTACGTGCTCCCACCAGAGGCTCGCTGTACCGCACTACGGGCTGCTCAATCGATCCCGCCGAGAGGAACAGCAAGCAAAGTCTGAAAGACCGGGGGTATACGCCACTGAATCGGATGGTGTCGAGATTGGTCGAGATGCGAGGCAGGGTGACGGGGCGACATATGTCGTCGAGGAGCGGTCGGTCTGCGATTGCAACGCTCACGCCGTCGACATCGCCAGGAATCCCTTGTTGCTGCAGCGGGTCCCTTCACGATTTGGATCCGGCCCCGGTGTGTCGCATCGCTCCGGCAATTCCACGGGTGCCAGATGGCTCGCAGTTCCACAGCGGTCCGGTCCACCGGCGCCGTCACCACCAGCCGAGTCCTGCAGATCCCCGACCTCTGACGTCACGCCGTCCACTGTTTCCGGACTGGCGAAAACGGCCGCGGAACCATTTCTGTGCCGTGCCTCCAGATCACGAACGCGTTTCTGTGCCGACGTGAAGTCGCTGTCTTCAATCGTCTGAGCCATCGCCACAGTGATCGGATTCAGACCCACACAGGCCGCACAGGCCAGCACCGCTGTTTCGTCCAGAAGACGCACACTGCGGTAGCGTGCCTGCCAGAACTTGCCGACTTCGCCGTCTTCCGTGTTAGCTCGCTGCGCAATGTTCTGGCTCAGCAGCCGCATCCACAAGAAAGCCGTCTTTCACAACACCTGAACCGATCCGCTGCGGCGTCATCTCGACGTGCCGGAGCCGGTGGCTGGTCGTCATGTCGCCGCGACCTCCTGGGTGCTGTCGGAAATGTGACGATCCGAGATCTCGTGGCTGCCGGGAAGCTGCTGCACCGACAGTGTCCTGACAAACTGACACTGCAGTTCGGGTCAGGATCGCTGCGTTCCCGACCCGCAGACCTGTGCGGCTGACGTTGTGGCTGATCCTGCGGCATGGAGGTGGACCATGCCGGAAAGTGACATCCAGAACCATAGCGCTCGGGGCAACAGCAAACCTGACAACGTCGGATATCCACGCGGAAACCCGGGACGAATCCATCGGACCAGATGCAGGTCGGACGGAGCGGTCGTCTGACTGCGATCGCGGAGGTGTCGCTGTCGTCTGGTGAGGAAGACCACAGGTCACGTTGGATGGTCGCGTCCTGTCGTTCGATGACGCAAGCGGGGTGTTGCGTCTGACAGTCCGGGACTCCGCCAGGGGCTCCTGTCTCCGGCAAACTTCACGTCTTGCCGCCGCCCAGAATTTGCGTTCGGTACACGAGTGAACAAAGTTCCGCAGAACATTGCTCACGTCAATGGATTCACGAGACCGCTCGAAACCTTGACTTTCCTGGTAATTTCGCTTGCAAAGTTCTCTGCGACAGGCGTAAACTCGGTGACGAGTGTACCGCCAGTTGTGACCTGTGTTTTTTTTTCGGCATGGCAGGTTTTGTGGCAAAGGGCACTCGTCCCTGGCGTGAATCTCATGGGCGTGAGCGTCGCAATAGCAGGCATCTGGTCGAAGTGGGCTTTTTGGCCGCTGCGCGTTTGTATCGGCGTCCTGATCGTGTTGACCGGGACGACCATTTTCGCGCCGACGGCGTCGGCGGCCTCGTGCGGGTACTATTTGTTTCGTCATGGTAAGCCGGTGAGTGATCACCACGGGTCAATTGATCGGAATGACGTACCGACCGACGGTGCGTCAGATTTCTCGGTGCCGCCCGATCCTCGCCTTCCTTGTCATGGTCCCGGCTGCCGTCGCAGCTCCGTGCGATTGATGCCTCTTCCCGTCCCCGTCAGTGTCTCTGGCGGGTATGATCCGGCAGCGCTGCTGGACGAGCTTCTGATATTGGGCTCGGCCGGGGAGTGCAGTGGTGTGCCGCGCTCTGAACGCGGTGAATTGCGATTCCCGTCCCGCATTTTCCGGCCTCCCTGCAGCTGAACGCGCCGGATGTCTGGCCAGACGTGCAACGGCTTCGCGACGTGCGCTGGTTTGCGGGG